>DATMLR010000122.1:0-4259 GCA_035570015.1 Puia sp. | reverse complement strand
AGTAACAATTTTTTCATAATAATCAGGATAGTATTAACTCGCTGAGAAGCGCAACCCCGATTTTTCCATAAAGAGGAGCCACGAAAAAAGGGTGTTTTTCCCGTTGACAAGGTTTCCCGATTGAATTACATTTGAAACCATGTTGAAGCATCCAATTTGGAGGGTCATTGGACGAAGGTTACCGGTACCAGCACTGGTAGGGCTGGTGATCTTTCTAGGTACATTTATCCCCAAGTTCGAACCCTGCACCTATGATAAAAACCCATCCGCCGGGGTAGCCAAATCTCTGGATGTATCTATAGAGGAGGATAAGTTCCTGCTATCAATTGCATTTTTTGTCGTGGGCTTTTTCGGAGCAGTAATCATTGGGAAAGCAACTATTCCTCAAACTACCCTGAACCGTGTTCTGGTTTTGTTGACCGCCACGTTGGGCATTTGCTCGGCCTATTTCGGGTATCTCCGCTACGAAACGTTGAATGATCTGGTGCGTAATAATATGTGGTGCCTGGACAGCAACCGGCTGGAAGTGCTGAAAGGACTCCAGTTTTATACTCTCATTACCGGATGTCTCGCATTTGTTGTATTGGCCTATGAATTATACTTACACCCACAAAACAATGAAACCTAAAGCAACTATTACCCTCATCTCGGCTTTGACAGTGCTGTTTATTCAGTCCAGTGTTTCAGCATCAGGCCAAAGATTTTTTTTTAACCCCGATTTGATCAAAGTGACGCCGAGGTCAAAAACCACGGAAGTCGAAGCCATAAAAGATATCCATGGATCTGTAATTTTCTGGCACAAACCTCAGGATCGGCTCAACGACACCACTGCGCTATTAATGCATTTGATGTGGAGCTTCGACGATTCTTTGAACTTGCTAATGCGGTCAACTGCAAAAGATGCCAATATTACATATCCCCAGGCCTACTATGACCGCCTTCGAACCCACTATTATGGCTTGTTGGGCCTACTTTGCCTGGGAGATAGTTCGGATAATTTCAACGTCGAAAAAGAGCAGGTAGATGCGGCTGTACGGTCGTTCGTCTCCAATCCGAAGCAGAAATCAATATTCGAATTATATCCGGATCGTCTGACGTTGGCCACTTGCCTCTACCGGGCGAATGAAAATCGATACAAAGGCACACCATCCGCGGCTTGGGCTCCCGCGACGATTTACTCCTATGAAGAAAAGCTAGATGATTACGGCTATTTGAAAACGAAGCCAATTTTTATTAGCTGCAAGAATGTTAGTCATTGTAATATTTTTATCGATAATAGCGCCAATCCAGTAAACATTACAGACACGATAATAGCCTTCCCAATAGGAGAGACATATTCAGTGAAGATTTCGAAGGCAGGTTATAAGGAGGTTTTGAAGACCCTGGACCTGACTAAAGCCTCGCCGAACGTTCTTGACAATCTGGAATTCACATTGGTCCCGGAAAAAAAGACAAATAAGTAGCCCCCCTACATCCTCACCACCACCGCCTTCCCGACCTGCTGCGTCCCCTGATCGATCACCCGGACGAAATATACCCCCTTGCTCCATCGGCTCACATCCACTTGTATCGTCCCGATCATCCCAACCATCTGCCACACCTGTTGCCCCATGAGATTAAAGACCCGCACCGTCAGCGGCCCCGGCTGCTTGCTATTCATCGTCAGAACGTCGCCTACCGGGTTGGGATAGAAGCTCAACTGCGGAACCACGAGGTTCGAATCTGCGATCACCCACGGCGCCGAGAACTGACTCCAGCACCCGCCCACCCCGACCTGGAACGTACTCGTGTCGATCGACCTAACGCCAACACCAAGCCGAACCGTATACGACCCCGTGGCCATCGGCGTATATCGCTGATGGGTCGCCCCTTCGATAACGCTGTCATTAAGATACCATTGATTGCCTACTGTATAGTTGGATACCAGCGCCCCATTCACCAGCGTGATCACCGGCATGATCCGCCCGACATAGCCCACCTGCACCAGGGGAGACACACCGCCTCCCGACCCGCAGCCGCCGGACGTCGTCGCAACGCTATACTCGCCCGGTAACGACACCAGCAGCGAATCACTGTTTGAGCCCGGGAGCGCCGACCCGTTCAAATACCATTGATAATTCACTCCAAAAGAAGAACGAAGCATAAAACCCGTATCCGTACAATAAAGCAACGGCCCCGCCGGCGTGACCGCGGGAATAACCGTCGTATCACTGCCAATTGAGTCGATCGTGAGCGCCGTCTGCGCCGACACCGCCCAGCACCCGTTCTGATCCGTGACCTCCACCCAATAGACTCCCGCCCGCGCGGTGATATAATCGGTGGCAGTCTGCCCCGGTAACGCCGTCTCTCCCATGAACCACTGGTTGCCCGTTGAGGCGGAAGACGACAAGGTCAGGCTGTTCCCCTTGCAGATCATCGTCGATGCCGATGAAACAATCGGCGTCGGCGGCCCGGCGTCGTAAATCACCTGCTGCACCGCGCTGGTATCGCTGCAGCCCGACGCATCGGTAACCACTACGCGATAATTCCCCGGCTGCGTCACTCCGATGGATGCGGACGAAGAATCAAACGCCTGCCCGTCAAGAAGCCACGTATTTCCCGTCGGACTGCTGGAGGTCAGCAAGAGCGCATTATTCCCGCAGATGGCCCAGTAACCCGTACTGCTGCGGATCGTCGGCGCACCGCTCGTGGAGCACTGCCCACAACCGTCATTCACCGCCACAAAAAGGAGGAAAAGGAGAAGAAGTATCGAAGACAATTGGCGTCGCATGAGTTTAGGTGGTCCTTCATCCTTAAATGGATGTTTCTCATAGCGACACCGGGCAATAAAAATAGACAAATTCCTTCGACATGCAACAACAAAATAACCATTTTTGGCTAACTCTTTGATAGCCTTAACCCCATGGTAACACGACAATCCGCCGGTATCCTCCTTTACCGGCAAAACCCCGCCCCCGCCGACGCCTCCCGCAATCCCGCCCCAGCGAACCCCGCCAACGCCTCCCGCGATCCCGCCTCGCCCGCCGAAGCCCCCACGAACCCCCCGGAGGTCTTCCTCGTCCACCCCGGCGGCCCCTACTGGAAAAACAAAGACGCCGGAACCTGGACCATCCCAAAAGGGGAATTCCTCAACGACGAACCCGCCCTCGACGCCGCCATCCGCGAATTCCGCGAAGAGACCGGTGTCCAACTCAAAGGTTTCTTCAAACCGCTCAGCCCCATCCGCCAGAAAGGCGGCAAACACGTTTACGCCTGGGCCCTCGCCGGCGACCTTGACCCAAAACAACTAGTGAGCAACACCTTCGACCTCGAATGGCCCCGCGGCTCCGGCCGCATGAAGACCTTCCCCGAAGTCGACCGCGGCGCCTGGTGCACCCTCGACGCCGCCCGCGCAATCATCAACCCCGCCCAGATCGCCTTCCTCGACGAACTCGCCGAAATAATAAAAACGGGCGCCTAAGCACCCGTTTTCCTGTATATACCTATTCACCATTAGACTACTTCTTAGCCGGCGCCGCATTAGCCGGGACCGCCGCCTTGTCCGCCGGATAATTCATCAGCACCATCTCCACCCGCCGGTTCCGCGCCATACCTTCCGGCGAATCATTCGGCGCGATCGGCTTCGTCTTCCCCAGACCCACTACATCCAACCGCGACGCCTCAATCCCCTGCATCTCCAGGTACCGCGACACCGCCTGCGCCCGGCGAAGCGACAGCTTGATCTCACGCGCATCCGGTCCTTCACTGTCCGTATAACCTTCGATGCGTAGCCGCAGTTTTGGATCCTCCTGCAGGATCTCCACCACATGATCCAACTCACCAAAAGATACCGCCTCTATCGCCGCCTTCGCCCGTACGAAAAAGACCCGGTCCGACGCACGCTTCATCTTCGACACCAGTTCCGGCTTGATCGGCGGACACCCGAAATTTTCCTTCACCCCCTTCACCAGCGGACACTTGTCGTCATCGTCATTCACCCCATCCCCGTCGGAATCGGGCGCCGGGCAGCCCTGGAAATTCTTCGAGCCGGGGACATCCGGGCACTTGTCATGAATATCAGGTACACCGTCGCCATCCCGGTCGGGACATCCGAGGAGTGCCACAGGACCAGCCGAATCCGGACATTCGTCTTTGGAATCGACAACGCCATCACCATCCCGGTCGCTAACCCCGGCTTTGTAGACGGTATCTGCCTTCTGTTTCTTATTATCTTTCTTGTCCTCTGACCTGTGGTGCTGGAAGATGGGGATCGACAACCC
>DATMLR010000121.1:0-5572 GCA_035570015.1 Puia sp. | reverse complement strand
CTCGCCGTCGCATGGCCGTTCGTCTTCTCTCTGATCGCCATCACCTTCGTCCTGAAGCAGATCAGTCAATTTTACCTCGATCACGATTTCCGGAGCGACTTTGGTAAAAGATTCACGTCGGTCTCCAAATTTCTGATCCTTCCGCCAGACGAACTTAAGTGGACAGAACGGCTATATGGGATTTACAATGATTTTGTAGTGCGCATCCGGTGGCCGGAATATTTTAAGGACAACAGCCCGGAAACGATAGATGTCCGCAGGAGATACACCAGCTATATCGATATGATCCTGGCAAAGAAGTTATTCGCCGCCGATCACCCCGAAGGTTTTCCCAATCATTATGTGGTCGACGATGAGCTTCCCGTACCGCCCCTGCAATCCGAATACCCTATATTGAGGCGCGAAGAATACAAGCTTGATTTTCGCGATCCGAAGCATTTCAAGCGGACGCCCGACAAGACCGGCGCCTATCGCTGGATCTATAAGATCAAACCATCCTTCTACAAGCACCTGCACCGCCAGCTCTTTGTGATATCACTAACCTCCTTAATAGTCTTGCTGCTGATTACCTCGCCCTTTAATCTCCTGTCCGATCATATTGGCGCGCCCGCTTTGGTCTGCCTCTCCTTTGGATGCTGGCAAGGGATCTATATCGGCCTGTTGTACCTGGATGCCTGTGCGTTTAGGTATTTTCCCCTCTCCATCCGCTGGCTGCTGCTGGGCTGGCTCCTGTTCTGCTCCTATTTCAACGTTGACCATCCCGTCCGCACCATACCCGCTATTCCGGGATTCGTTCGTCCCACCCTGACTGATCACTTTGCCCGCTGGAAAGCCAAACACGAAGACAGCATTTACGCCCGGCGCTGTATGCTCATAAATCCTTGTACTCCCGCAGATACTTCCAAACCACAATGCATTGACTCAACTTATCCGGTGATCTTTATTACCGCGGAAGGCGGCGCCCTCCGAACTGGTGCATTCACCGCTCTTCTTCTGAGCGCGCTGCAGGATTCCTTTCCGGGTTTCCGCAATGACATCTACTCGTTTTCCTCCATTTCAGGCGGCACCCTGGGCATCAGCTTCTTCAACGCGATTACCTACCTGAATCCCGATACCTCCATTCGGCCCGGAGCCGGATATTACACAAACCTGACCCGAAATTTCTTTGACCGCGATCAACTCTCCCCGGTACTTTCCAAGATGTTTTATGGGGACCCCATCAGCGCACTTTCGCTGTGGCCGATCCAACCCTTCGATCGCGCCATTGCCCTGGAGACTGCATGGCAGGACGACTACCGTGATCTTTTCCCCCAATCCAATATCTATTCAATGGGGTTTCTTGACCGGTACCGGGATACCACCCACATCCGGCCCGCCTGGTTCATCAACACCACTGAAGTGGAGACCGGTCTGCAATGTTATCTCAGCAATGTCAGACCAACGTCATTCGTCTTTGACGATCAGCGCGATTTATTGGACGGAAAGATCCGCGACGGCGTACGATACAGTACCGCCGTCAATTTCAGCAGCCGCTTCCCGCTCATCTCGCCTTCGGCTGCCCTGCGTCAGGATGAGGGGCTCACCTATCACTATGTGGACGGCGGGTATGTCGAGAATACGGGTGCGAAAACGATGCTCGAGTTGCTAACCGCCTTGAAGACAAATAACTTATTGACGCATATAACACCTTATGTCATTCAGATCAGGTTCAATTCGGATAACAGTATTCCGAACACCGGATTCCTCAATGAATTTTCATCTATCCTGTATGGCATCTACGATACCCGAAACGGGTCTTCCAGTACATCAGCCGAACTGCTTAAGAAGTACACCTTTGACTTGAAAGGAAAATATATTTCCGTTCCCTTAATTTCCACGTCTGCAGAAGTACCTGTCAACTGGGTTTTATCGGAAAGGAGTATGCATCATCTCCTGGTACACATCGATAGCCTGATGCGGGCTCCGGACAACCTCGACCATACCGTCAATGAGCTTCACGATTTATATTGGTTTGATAGCAACTATGTACGCAAGTTCACCTGCCCCCCGCTGGTACCCCCCTCAACCGGTATCAAACAAATGTTGGATTCTGCGTCCCGACGCCGACAGCCGATATGACCGGCACGCCCCACAAAAAAATCCACTATATTTATGAAACCACGCCCGTATATGCGCATCAACCCATTAACCGGAGAACCCTGCAGTTCAACTGGTCATCGTCGACCACCGCGTAAATTAAAAGTTATTCCACTTTCAAACTCCTCGCCGGATTCATCACCGCCGCCCGCAGCGACTCAAAGCTGACCGTCACCCACGCGAAGACCAACGCCACCAGCGCCGCCAGCGGGAAGATCAGCCAGTTCACCGTGACATGATAGGCGAAACTTTCCAGCCAGCGATTGATGGCCCATACCGACAACGGGACCGCAATCAAGACCGCGATGAGCACCAGTCGCGTGAACCCCGTCGACAGCAGGTATAGGATGGAGAAGACGGAGGCGCCCAAGACCTTCCTTACGCCGATCTCCTTCGTCCGCCGCTGCGCCAGATAGGCCGACAGCCCATAAAGCCCCAGTCCCGAGATAACCAGCGCGAGGATCGCAAACAGGTTGAAGATGCCGCTCATCTGCTGCTCGCCTTTATAGAGATTGGCGAGATCCTGGTCCAGGAAATTATAGCTGAAAGGAAAGCCCGGGTTGAGTTCCCGGCTGATCTGCGCCAACGTGCTTATCGCCGCCGCCGCCTGCCCGGGTTTGGCCCGAACCACCACGTTGGATTTCCACTCGTTCATGTACAGCACCAGCGGCTCGATCGGTTGCTGGATCGGTTTGAAATTGAAATCCTTCACCACCCCGATTACCGTGCCATTCCTATCTCCATATTGCAGCCGCTTCCCAACCGCCGTCGCCAGCGTCAGCCCCATCGTCCGCATCATTTTTTCATTGATCACATAGTGGCTGGAGTCGTTCCCATAGGCGGTCGAGAAGCCCCGACCTGCCAGGATCTTCATTTGAAATACGTCGATAAAACCTTCCGAAACGTCGATAGCAGGGATGATGATCTGCGAACGCGGATCCTTCCCATCCCAGAAAACCTGGGAAGCTCCGGATTTCAGGTTAATCGGCAGTTCGCTGACCAGGCAGTAGTCACTCGTCGCGACGTGCCGCTGCAACTCCAACTTTAGCGCATCCATTTTGTCCCAGATCTTACCCTTCAACGGCATATAGATCAGGTTGGCCTTGGTAAAACCCGGGTTCCGGTCGCGGATAAAGCGCAGTTGACTGAAGACAACCATAGTCCCGATCAGCAGGATGATCGAGACGACGAATTGTACGATCACCAACCCATTGCGAAAAGCGAGGTTGCCGCCCAACGCCTGAAGACTCCCCTTTAACACCGCCACCGGCCGGAACCCGCTGAGATAAAGCGCTGGGTAACTCCCCGCCAACAACCCCGTCGCCGCTGCAATACCCAGGAGCATCAGCCATATCCCCCCGTCCGACAACCGCAATGCCAGCGGCTTCCCCGCCAGATTGTCAAAGGCCGGGAGGACCAGCCAAACGATCCCGATCGCCAGAACCAGCGCCAGAAACGCAATCAGCATGGACTCGCCGATGAATTGCCCGATCAGTTGACCCCGCAACGCACCAACTACTTTTCGCAGCCCAACCTCCTTCGCCCGCCGGGCACTCCGCGCCGTCGCCAGGTTCATGAAATTGATACAGGCAACGATCAGGATAAAGACCGCCACAATAAGGAAGATGTTTACGTATTGCACATTGCCATGACCCGGCAGGTCGACCTGCAACTCGCCGGAATGCAGATGAATGGCGGTCAATGGCTGCAGCTCGAACTTCGCTTTGAGCAGGGTCGGGGGGACATGCTCCTGATATATGGCGTCCATCTGCTTCTCCAGCTGCGCCAGGTTCGCCGGGGAGGCGCCAAAACGATCGTCCAGCCGCACATACCCGAAGAAGTTGAAATCACTCCAGACATTTTTCTTCAGGTCATCGTTGTCCCGCGCCTCAACCGCCATGGGCACGATGAAATCGAATTGCAGATGGGAATTTTGTGGGGTCTCGGCCAGGATTCCCGTCACCGTCAGCAGCAAGTCGTTGTTCATTTTGAGGGTCTTGCCGATCGCGGCATCCGTCCCAAAATATTTCCGCGCCATAGCTTCCGTCAGCAGCACCGCGTCAGGCCGTTGCATCGCAGTCTTCACATCACCCTCCTTCAACGGATAGCTAAAAAATTGTAAGAAATTACTGTCTGCGAACAATACCCCCGGCTCTTCAAACTCCCGCGTCCCTACGGCAAACAGGATGGAACGTTCATGCGCTATGCGCAGCACACTGCGGATCTCGGGCATCGCCGCCTGCAACCCCGCCGGCATGCCCGCCGGGTTAACGGCTGCCTTGAAACCGCTTGCGTCCACGGTAATCCGGTAAATCCGGTCCGCATGGGCATGGAAGCGGTCATAACTCAGTTCGTTCCGGACCCACAGCAGGATCAGGAGGCTCGACGCCATCCCGATTGTGAGACCCAGGATATTAATAGCAGAAAATCCTTTGTTCCTCCAGAGATTCCGAAGGGCAGTCTTCAGGTAATTGCGCAGCATATAATCCAGGTTATCTTTCTAAGACGCATGGACCCCGCAAATGTAACAGCTCCGGCTGCATAAAAAACAATATATTCGGCACATGAAAAACGTAATCCTCGCAGCCTTGTCCCTGGCGGCAGCCTTTAGAGCGCCCGCGCAGCAACCAAACATGATCATGACCCAAATCGCCGATTGCACCCCACCCGACGAGGCCGTGGCTCCCCTCATCTATCTCGCCTCCGACCGCCTCAAAGGCCGCTATATCGGCCGGCCCGAGATCGACACCGCCGCACAATATATCGCCGATCAATTCCGCAAAGCCGGCGCCCAACCCGTCCCCGGCGCCACCGCCGAACCCCTCTCCACCGCCGAAACCCTCTCCAGCGCCTCCGCCGAAACCCTTCCCAGCGCCGCTGGCTATTTCCAATTTTTTACCCGCCACTTCAACGCCAACCGGCGCGACAGCGGCTCGGTCGCCCAGGATATCCGCCTCCGCAACGTGACGGCCTTTATCCCCGGAACCGATCCTACACTGCGCGATCAGTTCATCATACTCAGCTCCCACTACGATCACCTTGGTGTCACCAGGCATCCCGTCATGGAGGAAGGAAAACTGGACAGCATTTACAACGGTGCGCGGGATAACGCCTCCGGCACAACGGCTGTCATCGATGCCGCAAGGTATTTTGGAAAACATCCCGCCAGACGATCGGTGATGTTTATCTGTTTTACCGCCGAAGAAGAAGGGCTGATCGGCAGCGAGTGGTACGCCGCGCACCCCCTCGTCCCCTTCAACAGGACAGTCTATCAGCTCAACATCGACAACGCCAGCTATGACGACACGGCGCTGGCTACTCTCGTTGGACTCCACCGCACCTCCGAAGATTCCGCCATCATCGCCGCCTGCGCCGCCTATGGCCTCCGCGTCAACAACGATCCAACCGGCGGCAGCCTCTTCTTCGAGAGCGACAA
>DATMLR010000120.1:0-5208 GCA_035570015.1 Puia sp. | reverse complement strand
GTAGACATAGAGCGTACGGGTGCCGGTGTCCTGCGTCAGATGCAGGTGGACCGCCATGTCCCGGTCGCTGGCGGGCCATGGAGAACGGATCATTGAATAGAAATAGACCTCGGATGGGCTGATTCTTTTCAGCATATATGCTTTTGCCGAATTGAACGACCAGTTCGGATAGTTGCCGATATCGAGGATAAGGGCTGCCAAAGAAGATGGTTTCCCCGGCAGCGTCATTTCCACTCTCATATCGTCGAACCGGGAACTGTCGCCGGTCCGGGAGTAAACGCGGATGCCGTCCTGGTCCTTCTTCAATTCCCAGGTCTTCTGAGCGCCGGCAGGCAGTGCGGCGAACAGGTATATTAGTAACAAGAATTTTCGATGCCGGTTCATAGAATGTTCACTGGGTTTTAAGACGAGCTACCAGCCGAAGTCCAGCGAGATATTGCCGAATTCATGCGAGTAGAGGCCTTTCATCATTGCGGTAGAGCTGTTTTGGTTGAATGAAATGCTAACATCGCCTATGCTGGCTACTGCGCCGAAGTTGGAAGCAAAGACGATATGGTTGATCGGGTGGTAGGGTTCGGCGGAAACGGGCGGTTGCTGCTGTGGCTTTGCAGGGCCTTCCGCCTCCGTCAGGTTCGGATTGCTGGTGAACATTCCGCCCTGCAGGACGGCTTCCGTCAGGATAAGTTGCAGTTCCGGCCGGCAGATGAAATAGAGCTGCCAGTTCTTGTGGTGGCGACTATTCCGGCCGGTGCTTGCGAACTGGCTGAACCAACCCTTGAAATAAGGGGTCATCCGGCCTATTCTTATAAGGGGATATACGGTCAGGCTGTTCATCATGGTGCCTGTGGAAAGCTGGCTGCCGCCGATCCATTCGATGGTAGATCCGTTGCCGGCCAATTGCCGTTCGGCCGTGACGTCGATATTCGCCAGGAAATCGTTCGGATATTGATGGCTCCAGCCCAGAGGCTTGAAATAGTGGATCAGTCTATGGAAGCCGGTCTGCAACTGTTCGGCCAATGATGCGGGTCCGATCACTCCCAGGTCGAGCTCTGATCGGAGGTCGTATTTCTTCTCCGGATTGTACGAATAAAGCGTATGGGTAACGACCAGGGCGCCGGACCAGGGGTAGTCGTTCGGCTGATAGGCGGAATCGGTGATGTTCTTTGGCGTGTACATCAGTTGCATGATGCCCCAGCCGTAAGTGTTTATGCTGTGGGCGCCGGCTTTCGGGAGGAGGTGGTCGATGGGGTTTTTCGAAGGATGCCGTGGCTGATAGAAATAGTCGAGTCGGGTGCCGTTGGTATAGGCGTCGTCGGTCCCACAGCCTCGGGCGTTAATGAAATCGTTGTCTTCATAGAGGCGGACCATCCAGCGGAGGGTGTCGGGGTCTTTTGTCTTAGGGGAGAGGGATTGCGCGTTCAGGTGGTCGTCTTCGCTTTGGCCAAGACACAGCAGGGCAATGCCTGCCATGAGTAATAATCGTTTCATTTCCAGTCTGTTTGTCGTTGATTAATCTGTTGATTTCGGATATCCTGTTTTCTGATCTAAATTCCATATGCATTCTCGTTTAACAATACTTAAATAAAAATGGTTCGACCGATCGTCGGATTTGGTCGAATTGTTTGGAAAGGACGGGCGCGGGAGGTTGGTCACTGCGAGGCCTGGTAAGTTGGTCACCGCGAGGCCTGGTAAGTTGGTCAGTGCGAGGCCTGGTATGTTGGTCAGTGCGAGGCCCGGTAAGTTGGCCAGTGCGAGGCTTGGTAAGTTCCTTAGCGGGAGACCCGGAAGTGGTATTCGCCGGAGCCGAGGCGGACAACGATGTAGCCCTTACCGACAGATTCGAGGGTGATCTCACGGACGGTAGCCAGGGGGTGACCGCTTTCGCTGATCAATCCATTGTCGGGTGCCGGGATAAACACGCTGGAGGTGGAATTGGCGGGGATGACGAGGTCCATGAGCAGGGTATCGCCGTTCATTTGCCAATGGCTGCTCAGGAGGCCATAGCCCGTCTGAAGATCGGCGCCCGCTTCGGTCAGTCCGCCGCCCGGGTGTGGGTCGATCCGGCTATGGTGGTAGCCGGGGTCCGCTGCATACGTGTCGATGCCGGCGATGACCCGGTACATCCAGTCGCCGATGGCGCCGTAAGCGTAGTGGTTGAACGAGTTCATGCCGGGGGTTTCGAATGTGCTGTCCGGCTTGATGCCGTCCCATCTTTCCCAGATGGTGGTGGCTCCCATTTTCACCGGATACAGCCACGACGGATAAGTATCCTGCATCAGCAGGCGGTAAGCAACGGAGACGTAACCGAAGTCGCTAAGTACGTGACAGAGATAGGGAGTTCCGAGGAATCCCGTGGTGAGATGATAGTTGTAGTCCTGGATATTCTTAACGAGACGCTGGACGGCCTGCTCTTGCAGTTCCTGAGGCAGCATGTCGAATTGGAGTGCCAGGACGTAGGCGGTTTGGGTCCCGGACACCAGCCGGCCGCTGGGCGTGACATATTCATGCAGGTAGGCTGTCTTGATCCGTTTGAGCAGGGCGGAATAAGCGGTGACATCGTCCTTTTTGCCCAGCACCTCGGCGGCGTTAATAAGCAGTTGCGTGGAGTGGGCATAGAAGCACTGGGCAATCAGGTATTTGTCGGTGACGGCGGAGCGGCCGTCGTTGTCGTCAAAAGGCCGATAGAAAAGCCAGTCGCCGAAATCGAAGCCGGTGTTCCAAAGGTCGTCTTTTGCCTGGGAGCGAATATACTCGACCCATGCTTTCATGCTTGGGTATTGGTTGTCGAGCACCCGCTGATCGCCATAGGCGAGGTAGACATTCCAGGGAATGATGGTGGCCACATCGGCCCAGCCGGCGCTGGTGCCGTTGCCGGTGACGTTGGGTATGACAAAAGGAACCGCGCCGGAAGGTAGTTGGTCGGCCGCGACATCTTTTAACCATTTAGTGAAGAAGTTGTCAACGCCGCGGTTGAATGCCGCGGTCCGGGAGAATACCTGTGCATCCCCTGTCCAGCCGAGCCGTTCATCGCGTTGCGGGCAATCGGTGGGTACATCGAGGAAGTTGCCCTGCTGTCCCCATTGGATATTGTGCTGGAGTTGATTGATGAGCGGATTGGAACAGGTGAACGTTCCTGTCTTTGGCATGTCCGAATAAAGGGCGACGGCGGTGAAATCATGGATGTCAATGGGGCCATTCAAACCTTCGACGCGGACATAGCGAAATCCGTGAAAGGTAAAATGCGGCTCAAAAAAGTTAAAGCTATTATTGTTCGCAATGGCAGCGCCAAGGGTGTCGTCATCGGCGTATACCCCATTCCCGAGGATGTAGACATCTTCGGCTTTTGCCTTTCGCAGATTGTCGGTGTAGAAATTTCCCTGTTTGTCCAGGACTTCAGCGTGTGAAAGCCGCAGGCTGTCGGCTGGGTGGCCGTATACCCGGACCTTGACCCAGCCCACGAGGTTCTGGCCGAAGTCAAGGACCTGTTCGCCTTTCGGTGTGGTAATGACCCGCAGGGCGGGGAAGGTCTCGTGTTTGCGGACGGGTTCGTTACAAGTGGCGACGAGGTTGCTCATCGGGAAGTCTTCGGTCTGCACGGGTGACCATTGGGAATCGTCGTAATCGGGAAGAGACCAGCCGGTCTTTGCGAAGCGGTGATCGATCCGTTCACCGTTATAGATCTCTGAGGAGCGGACATCACCGGTGGACGAGCGCCAGCCGGGGCCGGTGGCGAGGGTATCGGAGCCGCCGCCCTTATACCGAATGATCAGCTGCAGGAGCAGTGAATTGTCCTTTCCATAGACGCCATGCTGCGTGTCGAAGCCGATGGTGCCGCGGTACCAGCCGTTACCCAGCAGGGCGCCGATGGCGTTGGGGCCTTTGTGAAGGAGGCCTGTTACATCATAGGCCTGATATTGAAGACGTGTCTTGTAGGAGGTCCAGCCGGGTGTCAGGTAGGCGTCGCCGATACGGTGACCGTTGAGACGGGCTTCATAGAGGCCATGGGCGGTGACGTAGACGGTTGCGTCGGCGATGGCGCGACTGACGTTGAAGCGGGTGCGAAGGAGGGGATTCCCCGCGTCACCGGCGATGTTGCCGGCGTCCCGGCCTGCGCCACCGGGTTGAATCCATCTGGCTTTCCAGTCTTCCGGCCGGAGAAGCCCCATTTGCCACCAGGCGCGTTCGCTCCAGGGAGAGGCGCGCCCTTTGTTATCCCAGATGCGGACCTGCCAGTAATATCGTTTGCCGGATTGCAGCTGCGGGCCGCTATATTCGACCTGAATGGAGGCGGAGGAATTCGTTTTGCCGGAAGTCCAGAAAAGGTCTTTACCGTCGGGACGAGTGCTGACCTGGATCTCGAAAGCGGTTTGCAGCTCATTACGTTCAGCCGACTGTATCTGCCAGCTGAAACGGGGGGCTTTGCTGTCGATGCAGAGGGGATTGGGGAGGTTTTCGGTCTGGAGATCGTGAATCGTCGGTTGACTGAATGCCGTAATGCTCCGGAGGAGTATGGCAAAAAGGAGGATGGTGAATCGTTGCATGGGAGCGAGAGGGTTTGAACTGGACAAATATAGGAACTAAGGTTATATTTGAGGCTTCTTAATTTCGCGGAAATGTTTATTATCGATGCCCACCTGGATCTCAGCATGAATGCGATGGAGTGGAACCGTGATCTGCGGTTACCCGTTGAGGATATACGCGCCCGGGAGCGCGGGATGACCGACAAGCCGGACCGGGCGAAAGGGACCGTCTCGTTGCCGGCGTTACGTCAGGGACGGATCGGGTTGGTGGTCGCGACGCAGATCGCGCGGTATGTGGCGCCGGATAATCCGTTGCCGGGGTGGCATTCACCCTGGCAGGCCTGGGCGCAGACGCAGGGGCAGCTGGCCTGGTACAAGGCGATGGAAGAGGCGGGGGAGATGGTGATGATCAGGGACCGGGAGGGGTTGGAGCGGCATGTGGCTTTGTGGATGGGCGCCTTCGCTAAAACTGCGGCGCCCGATGGAACGTCGGCAAATGCTGCGCTGCCGGTCGGATACGTCCTCAGCCTGGAAGGAGCGGATTCGATCGTTACACCGGACTACCTGCAGCGGGCCTATGACAATGGGCTTAGGGCGGTGGGGCCGGCGCATTACGGACCGGGGCGGTATGCAAACGGGACCGACAGTGCGGGTAGGCTTAGCCGTGAGGGGAAGGCGCTTCTCGGGG
>DATMLR010000119.1:0-6949 GCA_035570015.1 Puia sp. | reverse complement strand
ATTTTCAAAGAAGCTGGCCGCCGGTACCACCTATCACTTTGCCGTCGTAGGCTCCTCGCTTACCTCCGCCCATAACGACGACCCGCTAAACGAAGCCGAACGGCTGACCATTTTCGCCCTCCTCCAGGGAAGCCGCCAGCTCATCAAAGACCATCAGGCCGCCTGGGCGGACCTCTGGAAAAGCGACATCATCATCGACGGTGACGACACATCACAGCGTGACATCCGGCTCATGCTCTACCATCTTTATTCGTTCGCCCGCCAGGGTACTGCTTATAGTCTCTCCCCCATGGGCCTTAGCGGCCTTGGTTACAACGGTCATACCTTCTGGGACGTTGAGACCTGGATGTACCCTGTGCTTCTTCTTCTACATCCCGAAATAGCTGCCTCACTAATGGAATACCGGTTCCAACGTCTTCCTGCCGCCTTTCGCAACGCCGCCGAACACGGCTATAAAGGCGCCATGTTCCCCTGGGAAAGCGCCGCCAGCGGCAACGAAGAAACACCTGTCTGGGCACTCAGCGGCCCATTCGAGCACCACATTACGGCCGACGTGGGTATCGCCGCCTGGAATTATTACTGTGTCACCCACGACAAGTCCTGGCTGAAAGACAAAGGCTATCCCCTCCTCCAGGCTACCGCCGACTTCTGGACCAGCCGCGTCCAGCGCAATGGCCCCGGGCACTACGACATCAACAACGTCGTGGCGGCAGATGAATGGGCGGAGAACGTCGACAATAACGCCTATACCAACGCGGCCGCCCGCGCCAACCTGCAGGATGCCATCGATGCCGCACATGTCCTCGGCCTTACCCCCGACCCCGACTGGACAAACGTCCGGAACAATATTCCCATCCTCCGGTTCCCCGACGGAACGACCCGGGAACATCGGGCCTATAACGGCGAATCCATTAAGCAGGCCGACGTCAACCTCCTCGCCTATCCCCTCAGAGAGGTGACCGGCGCCGCCGCGATCCGAAAGGACCTGGATTATTACGAGCCGAGAGTAGGGGAAGGACCTGCGATGACCCACGCCATCTTCTCCATCCTGTATGAACGCCTGGGATTACCCGCGAAGGCTTTCCAGGATTTCCGGAAAGGCTACCAGCCTAACCTTCGTCCTCCCTTTGGCGTCATGGCGGAAACCGCCGTAGGTGATAACCCTTATTTTGCCACGGGGGCAGGCGGAATGGTCCAAGTTTTGCTAAATGGCTTCGGTGGTCTCGACATCACCCCGGAGGGGGTCGTCCAGTTGCCTACCAAGCTTCCAACTCAATGGAAATCATTGACAATTACTGGTGTGGGCCCCGCAAGGATCACTTATAAGGTAAATTAGTTTTTAATCTGGATTTTAATCCACTGTAGACAATAAATGACGCCTAATGCGTTATTTACTAAGTGTGATTAGTATTTTCAACAAGTGTGCCCCTTTATCCATTCTCCTATTCGCTAACTCTTAACCAGGCTGAAAAACTATGGGATCTAAGTACCCCCTCCGTATTTTACGACAGGCCTTCAGGAATCTTTATTTCCTGATGTTCCTGAACGGTTTTCTGGTAGCGTCTCTGTTTTATTTCAAAATGGAATCCTACTATGAGGACGGTCTCTTTGCTTCGATCAAATCTACGATCGATGCCCGGCTGGATTCCGATGACAATACCGACTCGGTAGCAGTAAAAGCGATGAATACCTGCTATCACCTCCTGAGCAATAAGGGCTCCACTTTTTATAATAGCAACCTTGGCCCGGAAGCCGATGTCCTCCATTCTACCGCCTTTGACCTGATGACAACCCGCGGCGCCTGCGGCAGCTATTCCCAGGTACTCGCCCGGATCCTCAAGACCTATCATATCCCCGTCCGGATCGCACAGATGAAGGCCGGCGGCTATTATGGTGCCCACAACATCGTCGAAGCCGAAGTCGGCAGCAACTGGATCGTGCTCGATCCGACCTATAATCTCTGTTTTCACCGGCCGGATTCCAAACTGGCCAACTTCAATGACGTTCACGGCGACTGGAGCTACTACTCCAAACAAGTCCCATCCGACTATAACCCGATCTACCGGTATGAAGATGTCCGCTATACCAACTGGTCAAAGATTCCCATTATTTCTCCCGCCGCCAAATCCCTGCTTTCGCTTTTCATGGGCCGCGAACGGGCAAATACTTTTTCATTGCGGACCCTCTTTATGAATACCTACCAGGTCTATCTATACTTTCTCATCGCGCTCTATATACCACTATTGCTCGTTACCATCCGCGGTCTGCTTAAGACAAAGGTCTTCCCCAGCCCCGAGATCCCTGTCACGATCCGTAACGTGGTTAAATACATTAAGCTCCGCCTCCAGGGAACCGCAGGAACACCGTCCTCCTACCCCCATTGAGATTTTTCACCTTTTTAGTGTAGGTTTGATGCGGCAACAAAACTTAATAAATGCTTAAAGTAGGTGTTTTTGGCGTCGGTCACCTGGGTAAATATCATCTGAACAACTGGAAAGAGATCAAAAACGCGGAATTAGCAGGATTTTACGACCCCGACGACGCAATCGCCCGGGAAGTCGCCGATAAATATCAGCTTGTACGCTTTTCCGACCCTGTTGAATTGATAGATGTCTGTGATGTAGTAGACATCGTCGCCCCCACCACCGCCCATTTTTCCCTCTGCGAAAAGGCTATCCGAAAAGGCAAACACGTTTTCGTCGAAAAACCGCTGGCTAACACCATGGCAGAAGCCAGGGAATTGGTAAAACTCGTTCGCGAGTCAAATGTCAAGCTCCAGGTCGGCCACGTCGAACGTTTCAACCCCGCCTTTCTGGCCGTTCAGTCTTTGCCGCTGAATCCTCTCTTTATTGAAGTACACCGCCTGGCCCAATTCAATCCAAGAGGCACGGAGGTCAGCGTTATCCTTGACCTCATGATCCATGACATCGATATTATCCTCAGCCTCGTCCACAGCGAAGTGAACAACATCTCTGCCAGCGGGGTCGCCGTTATGACCGAGACACCCGATATCGCCAGCGTCCGGATTGAATTTCACAACGGCTGCGTCGCCAATTTGACCTCCAGCCGGATCTCGATGAAGAAAATGCGCAAAATGCGGCTTTTTCAAAAGGATGCTTATATCGGGATCGATTTTCTCAATAAGAAATCTGAGGTCATCAAGCTAAAGACACCCCAGGACCTTGATGTGTTCTCCTTCGATATCGAAACCCCAAACGGCAAAAAGACGATCGCCCTTTCCAATCCTACCGTTCCCGAAGTCAACGCCATCCGGCTGGAACTCGAGAAATTCACCGAAGCCATCCTGACCAATACCCCCACCCGCGTATCCGAAGTCGACGGGTACCGCGCCATGGATATCGCACATCAAATCCTGCAAAAGATCAAACACAACACGATCAATACCTGACTCAGATGGCCGTAAGGAAAAGATCACATACCGTCTCTATCCTTTGGTATATCCTCAGCGACTATATCGCGGCCCTCCTGTCTTCCAACATTTTTCACTTTAGCCGCCGTATCCTCCTCTCCGAGCCTATTTTTATCAACCACCACCTTTTGCTGACTTCCCGCTTCTGGCTGGGCACCACTACCATCCCCGTGTGCTGGCTGCTGCTCTACACCCTTTTTGGGTCATACAATTCCCTCTACCGGAAATCCCGGCTGACCGAAGTCGCCAACACCTTTGTCTACTGCCTGATCGGCTGCACGATCGTCTTCTTCTCGATCGTCATCAACGACCCTGTAAAAGACTATCATTACTTCTACCAGACTTACATGATCTATCTTTCCTCCCATTTCATTCTGACCCTGATCGGAAGGATTTTCATCCTTAACCGGATTCACCGTCAGGTCGAAAAAGGAAAGGTCATTTTTAATACCTTACTCGTCGGAAGCGACGGCCTTGCCACCCGGATTTACAATAGCTCCAAAGAGGGCCTTCGCTCTTCCGGCTACCAATATACCGGCTACGTCACCAATCCCCAGCAGCCTAGCAACGGTATAGCCGTTCATCTCCCGCAGCTGGGAGATTCCGATAACATCGAATCGGCCATCGACCGCTATGACATCCGCCTGGTTGTCGTCGCCCTCGACCGGTCGGAACGCAAGGAAGTGGAGACCATCCTCGAACGCCTGAGCAATAAGGATGTCCTCATCAAGATCATCCCCAGCACGCTCGATATCCTCTCCGGCTCCGTGCGCACCAGCAACGTCATGGGCGCCGTCCTGTCGGACATCCACATGGGCTTGATGCCCGAATGGCAACAGAACATAAAGCGCGTCACCGATCTCGTCCTCTCCGCCGCCGCCCTGATCGCCTTCTCGCCTCTCATGCTGTATGCCGCCATCCGCACCCGCCTTTCCTCTCCCGGCCCGATCATCTATGAACAGGAACGCATTGGCTATAAAGGCTTCAAATTCCAGATCTATAAATTCCGCTCCATGTACGCCGATGCCGAGAAAGCCGGCCCCGCCCTTTCCTCCCACGACGACAACCGCGTCACCCCGTGGGGAAGGGTCATGCGCAAATGGCGGATCGATGAGCTGCCCCAGCTTTGGAACATCCTGAAAGGCGAAATGAGCCTCGTCGGCCCCCGGCCCGAAAGGGAATATTATATCAACGAATTGTACGCCCGCACCCCCTATTTTCGTTACCTCTTGAAAGTCAAACCCGGCCTCACCTCCTGGGGGATGGTCCAGTTTGGCTACGCCGGCAACATTGATGAAATGGTCGAACGAATGAAATACGACCTGATGTATATTGAGAATATTTCCCTCGTTCTCGACTGGAAGATCATGCTGCACACGCTTAGAATTATCTTTACAGCGCAAGGAAGGTAACGCCCATGCACAGATACATTCTTCTCATACTAACCGCCTTCATCGCTGGTCACGCCCCCGCCCGCGCCCAGCACTGGCAGCAGCAAGTCAATTATTCCATCGACGTCACCCTGACCGACAGCACGCATTCGCTCGACGGCCATATCAGCATCCAATATATAAACAACTCCCCCGACACCCTAACTTATATCTGGATCCACTGCTGGCCAAATGCCTATAGAAATGACCGCACCGCTTTCAGTGAGCAGCGCCTCGGAAATGGGCAGACCGATTTCTACTTCTCCAACAAGGACCGCTACGGCTATATCAATCACCTGGAATTCCGCGCCGACGGTCAGCTGGCCCGAATGGAAGATCATCCCCAATACATCGATATCATCCGCGTCATCCTTCCCAGCCCCCTGGCGCCCGGCGCCCGGGTCACGCTCACTACTCCCTTCCATGTCAAGCTGCCCTATGAATTCTCACGGAGCGGCTACTACATGGGCGCCTACCAGGTCACACAATGGTATCCAAAACCCGCGGTCTATGACAGCTACGGCTGGCATCCCATTCCCTATCTGGACCAGGGCGAATTCTATAGCGAATTCGGGGACTTCGACGTCCGCATCACCCTCCCCCGAAGGTTTGTGGTAGCCGCTACCGGCGAGCTGCAGGACTCAGTCATCACCGCCCCCACAAAAACCCTCCACTATCACCAAAACAATATCCACGACTTCGCCTGGTTCGCCGACCGCCATTTTCAAACCAACCACGATACCCTGCGGCTGGCCTCCGGCCGTATCATCGATGTCTATTCTTTCTACACGCCCACAGCCATTCCGGCCTGGCGACACAGCATTCAATTCATCAAAGACGCCGTTCGCTTCCGCTCCGCCCTCATCGGCGAATATCCGTTCAATGTCGTCACCGCCGTCCAGGCCTGGCAAGGCGACGAAGGCGGTATGGAATATCCCACCATCACGGCGATCCATATCCCCAAAGGCACAGACAAGGATCTGGACCTGACCATTGAACACGAGGTCGGCCACAACTGGTTCTACGCCGTCCTCGGCACCAATGAACGCCGTTACCCATGGATGGACGAGGGCATAAACTCCTACTACGACAACCGTTATACAGAATTGAAATATCCGGCGGGTAGCCACCCCACCTATCCCACCTGGTTGGCGAATAAAATTCCCGCCGATGGAGATCCGGTTCTGATGAACAGCCAGGCCGCCATCCATCTGGACCAGCCTATCTCCACCCCCTCCGAGAACTTCACTGCGGACAACTACGAGCTAATCGCCTACACAAAGACTGCTGTCTGGATGAAGCTGCTGCAAGACACCCTGGGCATCGCCCTAATGGACAGCTGCATGCGCGAATATTTCCGCGCCTGGCAATTCCGGCATCCGGATCCCGGCGACTTCAAAGCTGTCATTACCAATACCAGCCACCACAATCTGGATGCGCTTTTTTCCCTTCTCGACACGACGGGCCCCTTGCCACCCTTTCCTGCACACCGACCCATCCGGCCAACCCTACTGTTCAATTACCGCCAATCCGGCAGATTCGATTTCCTGAATATCTTGCCTGCCGCCGGTTTCAACAACTACGACCATCTAATGCTCGGCGCGGTTATCCATAACTTCAACCTTCCGCCCGAACGATGGCAAATACTCCTGGCCCCCCTATACGCTACCGTGAGCCATCAGCTCAATGGCCTCCTGCATTTCAACTATGCCTGGTATCCGCATCAGTCGTCCCGTAAGATCGAAGCCGGCATCAACGGCTCCCGCTTCTCTACCATCGACGGCATTGACAGCAGCGGCCATGCGATCTTCGGCGGCTTCTATAAAGTTGTTCCCTATCTGCGCATGTTCTTCCCTAAATCCTCGCCCCGCAGCACTCAGGACAGTTGGCTGGAATGGAAGACCTACCTCATCGGAGAAAAATCATTTAATAATTACGTCCTGAAATCCACCGATTCGCTATACTATCCCACCACCGGAAAATACGATTTCCGTTACCTCAACCAGCTCAGCTTCACTATCCTCGACAGCCGCGTTCTCTATCCTTACAGCGTCAACCTGCAAGTACAGCAGGCCGCTCCTTTCTACCG
>DATMLR010000118.1:0-4567 GCA_035570015.1 Puia sp. | reverse complement strand
TCATCGATTTTCCCCTTGCTGTTAGTAGGCAGATAGCGGGCCATATCACCCGTCCAGCTATTATAGGTTTTCTTCAGGATATTCCCGGAGGTCGTGATCTCGTAGATCGCCAGTCCCAGGCTGAAATCCTTCAAAATATTCTTGTCCTTATCAAAATAGGACGCCATCAGCAAAAGCCGGCCCGAGTCCAACGGCACGACGCTCGACGGCGCAAGGTTGTACTGATCATTCGTCCCGTCGATCTCGAACTGCTTTTTATGCGTCACAAAGTTGATACCCACGAGGTGCGAGGTGGCATCCTTTCCAGATGCTTTGTTCTCTTTCAGTACCTCCAGGATGATCAGACTGTCCGTACAGCCCAGGTATTCGGCTGTGACATATTTCTCCGCATCTTCGGCAGTATAGGTCCATTGCTTCCTGCTGTCGGACGAATAATAGTCCATGGCATAGGTGCTGGCCTTCCCCTCCCGGAGGGGTAAAACCGATACATATCCCTCATCCCCGATATCGAATACATTCTTGTTCATCCCTTCATCCGTATGCATCGTCGCATACCGCTTCATCAGATCATCCGTTTTTTTGTCAAATTCCCGGCTGTAAGTATACAACAGCTTTCCGTCGAAATCATAGATCTTCATGTCCAGCGTCTTCGTATCCTCATTCTTAAATAGAAAGGAGATGCTGTTCCCGTTATAAGCCGATTCCAGCAAACTGAGCTTCTTGGAATCCTCAAATTTGATGCTTTGGACCTTGTTCAGGTTCTCATCCAGGATCTGCAGCGTATACTCGTCGGTATGCCGGTCGATCTTGTCACTCATGTAAAGGAAGAAATAACCCTTGATCTGGCCTTTGGCCATAATGGTACCGCTGTTGCGCAGGTACGCGGTATACACCTTGTCGATACTCAGTTTGGCTTGCGCCAGGAGCTTGGTCACCGGCAGGCTCATCGCCAGCGTTGCTGCCAGGGTCCATCGGATAAACTGCTTAGAAGTGGTCATTTGGTCATATTTTATTTTGGTGTTAGGAATTACAATTAATCCTGTTCCATCTTATTCTTCGCGCTCTCCTCAAGGGCTTTCCGGAACATCCCATATTGCCGGAACTCCTGAAAATGGGCCTTCAGGAAATAAAAGCTGATCGAAGCCAGATCCCCGAGGTAAAGATTCTGGACGAACTGCAGCAGCGAATTATAGTTTTCCGGATAAGCCGGCGCGGGCAACTCCGCCACCTGTCCCAGGGTATGCCCCTTCTGGGCCGTATACAAGCCATTCATCACCCTCCCTACCTGCGCCACCGCATAGCCGTCCGCCGGCCGCTGCTGCAGCATCTCCAGTGCCAGCCAAAGACTTTGCGTGTACTCATCGGACACAAAAGCATATTCGATGACCTCATACCGGCAGCGCTCCCGCAGCTGTCTGAAGGTTACCGAGTCGACCACGAAGGCCCGCCCGACCCCTTTCTGCACCGCTGGCCCAACCAGTTTGATACGTTGCGGACAATCCGGGTGCGTCTTCAGAGAGTCCAATATCCCATTCTCATCATCCCCTTTCAGGCGCGCGTGCCCGCCAAGCAAACCTTGCTCCCGGGCCAGCCATTTTTTCTTGAACGGATAATCGCCGGCATTGAAAGTCCGTTGAAGATAGCTTTCCGCATCGAACGCATCCTTGTCCACGGTATCCAACAGCGCCAGCGTACTGGTCGCACCCGTCGGCGCAAACAGGGTATGCCGCATCAGCTCCACCGCCATCGAATCGGCCTGGGACTCATGGTCCCGGGAATGCCGGCGACTGTCAAAGGCCAGCCCTTTCACTAAGCCCTGCAATTGATCCAGCTGGCGATATTCCGACCGTTTTATCTTCCGTAACTGAGCCTGTACCTCCGGCGAATTGATCGTTGTCACATATTTATCGATGCTGTTCTCCTGATGCCGGAGGATATAGTGCGAGATCTCATGACAAAGGACAAATGCCACCTGGCTTTCATCCGTCAGGCGCTCGAACAAACCCATATTGAAGAGGATGATCCCCTCGCCGATATAGCTGGCATTGGGAATAGACGAGCGGGAGAAATAACAGTGGAAAGGATGGTTGACAAGTTCCGGATTGCCTTTGACGATGAGGCCTACCATCTTGTCCAGATAATCCTGGGCTTCACCAGCAGTATAGATCTCCTGCTTGTCAAATTTCTCCTGGATACTCTTCCACCGCTCATTGTAGATTTCCACATAGTCCTTTCGATTGGTCGTTGGCAGTCGATCGAGCTCATCCTTGTGTTGCAGCTGGTATTGATTCAGGAGATTGGCCAGAAGAGCGGCATTTTCCGTGATGGGAGTGAATTCTTTTTCCTGTGCCCGGGCCGGGAGACAGCAAACCACGCACCCAAAAAAGGAGAGAAGGGTAAGAAGCCAGGTATAACGGTTCAAGGCAGGGGCATTGGATCGCATAACGCTCTGTAAAATAAAGCGCTTTCCTGGAATTTGCAAGTTTCTACCAGGTCTTCTCCAAATCTTCCTTTTGAAAGAAATGATTGCGCTCAACGAAATTGCTGGTGGCCGCCCGATCGAAATGCGTCAGCTTATCCTTCTTCCGCAACCGCCGGATCAGGGCTACCGGCACTACTACAAACCAATACACAACCGACAGCAACAACGCGTTACTGATCCGGCCGAGTAGACGCGCAAGCCCCATCCAGACCCGGGCGATCTGCCGGCTCAAATAACCTGAAAAGATCCCAACACCCCCAAAGACAAAACTCAGCCATATCGCCAGCTTAGCATGCCACGCGACAAAAGCCAGCAGACACCCCATCGCCAGCACCAGCATTGTCCCGATCGGTTTGGTATCCGTTTTCATATCAGAAGAGCGTATAGATAAAAGGTGCAAGCGCTGAAGTACCGCCCAGCACGACCAACACCGCGATCAGCACGATCAGGATGATCAGCGGCACCAGCCACCATTTCTTTCTCTCTTTCAGAAATAACCAAAGGTCTCTTAGGAACTCCATAGGTGATAGAGATTTAATCCAGCGCCACCGCCCCTTTTTCCTGCCATTCCGCAGCGGCAGTCTGATCTTTTTTAAAGATAACCATATTCTCCAACACAAGGACATCCATGCCTGTACCCATAAAACATGCGACCGCCTCCTCCGGCGTACAGACGATCGGTTCCCCTCGGACATTCATGCTGGTGTTGATCAGCACCCCCTCACCTGTTAGCGCTTCAAACGCTTCCAGGAGTTGCCACAGCCTTAGATTAGCTTCTTTGGACACCGTTTGCCACCGCGCCGATCCGTCCACATGCGTGATCGCCGGAAAACGGCTCCGGACCACCGCCAGCTTCTCGGCCATCCCCATCTTTTCGTACCCCTCCGGCAGCGGACAATACCACTTCGCCGCCAACCGCGCCGTCAAAAGCATATACGGCGAGATCATTCCGCCCTCGATATAATCAGCGGCCCTTTCTTCCCGGCATATCGGCGCAAACGGCCGAAAATCCTCGCGATACTTGATTGAAACATTCAGCCTCCGCTGCATATCCACATCCCGCGCATCCGCCAGGATACTTCGATGCCCCAAAGCCCGCGGCCCAAACTCCATCCGGCCCTGAAACCACCCTACAATGTTTCCATCCCGAAGCGCAGTCGCCACAACAAATGCAAGCTCATCCGGGGAATCATACTGCTCCCCAACCAGCCCCTGTCGACTACAAACCTTCAACATCCTCTCCTCCGAATATTCCGGCCCCCAATACGCATCTTTCATAATCATGCGCATTTTTTCACAAGAGGGCCCCAGATGATACGCCGCCAGTGCCGCCCCCAACGCCCCTCCCGCATCCCCCGCCGCCGGCTGAATAAATACGTCGCTAAAGATCCCCGCCGTCACCAACTTCCCATTGGCCACACAATTCAAAGCGACCCCGCCGGCAAGGACGATCCGCGTGCATCCGGTCAACACAAAACCCGTCTTCGCAAGCTTCAAAACAATCTCCTCCGTAACCCGCTGGATCGCCAACGCCAGGTCACAATAGCCCTGCTCCAGCAAACTCTCCGGCCGCCGACGCGGCAGCCCGAACAATTCCTCCCACCGACTGTCCCGCGTCATCCGCAACCCCGGCAGATAATCAAAATATTCCTGGTGAAGAAAGAAGCTCCCGTCATCATAGATTGTCACCATATGCCCTTTGATCTTCTCCACGAACGATCGGAACCGCTCCGACCCCTCATTCCCATACGGTGCCAGCCCCATGAGCTTGTATTCTCCCGAATTGACCTTGAACCCGCAGTAATACGTGAAAGCCGAGTAGAGCAGCCCCAGCGAATGCGGAAACCGGATCTCCCGAAGGAACCGGATAGTTGCACCCTTCCCAACCCCGATCGACGTCGTGGCCCATTCCCCGACCCCATCGACCGTCAGGATCGCCGCTTCGTCGAATGGAGAGCAAAAGAACGCGCTCGATGCATGACTCAGGTGATGCTCGCTGAACAATAGCTTCAGCCTGCGCCGGTCATAAGGGCCGATCGCCTCCAGTTCATCCCGGATGACCTTCTTTAGCATCATCTTCTGCTT
>DATMLR010000117.1:0-4932 GCA_035570015.1 Puia sp. | reverse complement strand
CAGGTCCCCCGATTTTTCGTATATTTAGGAGGAAGTTCTTTTTCTTATATAAAACGATGCCATCATGAACCTAGTACAACGTGTAGAACACTGGGGCGACACCCACCACCCGCAATGGCTCGATGCAGTCAGGATCCTCCTGGGTATATTTCTTTGTTATAAAGGGGTTGATTTCCTGATGAATTTGGGCACCATGCTAGGCCTGATCACCAGCAAGATGTCCTTTGGGTCTTTCTCCTCCATGCTCATGAGCAACTACATCGCATTTGCCCATATCCTTGGTGGCATCCTGCTGATCCTCGGCGTTTTGACCCGCTTCGCCTGCATCATCCAGATCCCCATTCTGGTCGGAGCAATTTTCATCAGAACCGATATGTACAGACCATTTTCAGCGGTCCTGCTGCCGATCGTCGTACTCCTGCTCCTGATCCTTTTTCTTGTCGTAGGGAATGGCAAATGGCAGATGCTGAAATTCAGCGAGAGCGATAAATAAAGAGATTACGAATAAATCTTTTCGATCGTGTCGTGGAATTTCTCCGTCACGACCTTCCTACGGAGACTTAACTTGGGTGTCATCTCACCTGTTTCAACCGTCCATTCCTGCGGCAGCAGCTCGAACTTCTTGATCTGCTCCGTATGGCCAAAATATTTATTATAGCTGTCTATGATCTCCCGATAGAACGTGTGCACCTTCGGATGGTTTATAAGCTCTTCGTTGGGCCTATCGGGTATGCCCTGCTGCCTGCTCCATTCCCGGAGATGCATAAAGTTCGGCACGATCAACGCCCCTACGAATTTCCGCTCCGGCCCTACGATCATGATCTGTTCGACGTACGGCGATTCCTTCAATTTGCTTTCAATCGCCAGGGGGGCGACGTATTTGCCACCGCTCGTTTTGAAGAGTTCCTTTTTCCGGTCGGTGATCTTCAGGAACTTTCCCTCCATCACCCCGATATCCCCCGTGTGGAACCAGCCATCGACAATCGCCTCTGCTGTCAGGTCGGGTCGCTTGTAATAGCCCATCATCACGTTGAGCCCCTTGCACAGGATCTCCCCATCCTCCGCAAACCGGACCTGAACGCCCGGAACGATCGGGCCGACCGTGCCGAAAGCGCGGTTTTCCAGCTCCACGCGGTTGACGCTGATGATCGCCGCGGTCTCCGTCAATCCATACCCTTCAACAATGATTATCCTGGCCGCCGTGAAGATGCGGATCAACCTCACCTGACAGGCCGCGCCACCGCTGACGATCGCTCTGATATTATTGCCCAGCGCCTCCCGCCATTTGCTAAAAATGAGCTTGTTGGCGAGCGACAGTTGCAGGTTATACCAGGCGCCCATCGGCTTATTGATCTCATACTTCGCCGCCAGATCATGCGCCCAATAGAACATTTTCTTCTTTACTCCTGTAAGTTCCGCCCCTTTATGCATGATCCGGTCGTAGACCTTCTCCAGTAGCCGCGGTACGGTGGCGAATAGTTGGGGCTTTACCTCCTTCAGGTTCTCCCCGATCGTATCCATACTCTCCGCATAATAGATCGCGGTGTTGTTGGACAAATAAACATAGGTCGTCAACCGCTCATAAATATGATTTAAGGGGAGGAAGCTCAATACGCGGGTTACACCCTGGGGGAGACAGGGGACGAGGTTTTTCACGGCTTCCAGGACGTTGAGGTGCGAAAGCATCACTCCCTTTGGCACCCCCGTGGTTCCGGAAGTGTAGATGATCGTGGCCAGATCCGGTTTCTTAATTGTCTTGTCGATGTCGGTCAACCGCCGCTCTTCCTCCGGTGTGGCGGTCACCAACAGCTCCTTCCAGTGCCGGGCACCCACCACGTGCTCGAATGAATAAATCTCCCGCAGCGAAGGTACCCGGTCCTTAATGCTCAGAACTTTATGAAACAGCTCCTCATCATTGACAAACATGATCTTTACCCGGGCGTCGTTCAGGATGAATTCCAGCTCACCAACGGCAAGCGTAGGATAGACCGGTGTCAGGACGGCGCCGGTCTGCTGTACGGCTGCATCTACGATAACCCACTCCGGCCGGTTCTTCGAAATGATCCCCACTTTATCCATGCCCTCCACCGTCCGGTCTTCCCCGGAAATGCCTGATCGCAGCAATCCAATGCTTAATTGGTGAATCGTGTCATTTACTTCCTGTGTGGACCAAGGCCTATAATTCCCATTCTCTTTTCCGGCCAGCATGTCCGGTAAGGGTTCTTTCTCCAGGTGCATCGCCAGGCATTCGAACAATCGTGTGGGTTCGGTCATTTTTTTGCTTAAAATACAAAATTATTTCGGGACGAGCGAGGCGGTTATTTCGGCTCCTGGTAATACTGTCCTCCCGGCATTCTGAACACCCGGCCTTTTTGAAAATCGGTAAAACGCGTATATTCATCGCTGTGTGCCGTGGTCCAGGCCTGGAAAACCGTCAGATTCTCCGCCGCCCCGAACAACCACTGATTGTAGGCATCGAACATCCCATCCTTCAACAGTTGCCGCTCGTAATCGAACAAATGAAAGGGATAATTTGAAGGATACGTCTCGAACCAATTGATAATAAATTTCGTTCGAAGCACGGTCAGCGATTCCGTCGAGATTCCCCTGGCGACGGTGAAACTCAGCTTGCCAATGATATTCAGATAGGCTATGACAAAGGGACTTTTCGTATCCTGATTTTTTTGCATGTTCACATCCGTGAACAATTTTTTGTAGCCTTCCAGAAGCAAGTCTTTGATCTCTGCCGTTCGCTTGCTGTAACTTTCCAGATTCAGAAAGATCTCGCCGTAGATCAGGCCCCACACCTTATCCTGCGTTAAGAAATAATACCTCGACGCATTGTAATAATTGCCCGAGTAGCTGGGATCGATCTCGATACCTTTTTCCCACAATTTGATCGCGGAATAATCCTGCTTGGCCCACAACATCTCGCCGTATTCGCTCAGAAGCACTCCGCTTTGCGGGAAGCGTCTGATACCGGCCTTGTAAAGCTTATCGCATTCCTTCGCCTCTCCGATCGCCTTATATAGTAAGGCCAGGATCTGATAGCTGGTTACGTCCGCATCGGGCCGATCAACAAGCCCTTTTCCAACGGCAATCCCTTTATCAAAGTCCTTTTCCAGATAGTAGTTGAAGGCAATATCTTTACTCAGCTCCAGGTTCTGCGGGTCTTTTTTCAACCCTTCGTTCAGCACGACCAGCGCATTGGTATAATCACCCTGCCGGGTATAGGCCCTGGCGGTTTCCTGCACCGATTTTGTATCTGTGGCTGGGGTCTGCGAATAAACGGCTGGTCCTGCGAGTATAATTAGAATACTAAAAAGACAAGTCCTTTGCATAGTTGTCCAATTTAAATTAGATGAGTCAGCAGTCCATCCCGTAATTTCGGCTCGAACCACGTGCTCTTGGGCGGCATGACCTGGCCGCTGTCCGCAATGTCGAATAATTGTTGGATGCTGACCGGGTAAAGGCTGAAAGCCGCTTTCATCTCTCCGCTGTCCACCCGCTTCTGTAACTCAGCCACCCCGCGGATCCCGCCGACAAACTCTATCCGTTTGTCCGTCCGTGGATCTTTGATCGACAATAAGCGGTCCAGGACGTTCTTTTGCAGAATGGTCACATCCAGCACGCCGATCGGGTCCGTCGTATACGTGCCCTCTTTAGCAATCAGCTTGTACCAGCCGCCGTCTACATACATTCCGAACTCATGCAGCCCTTCGGGTGAAAAGGCCTTATCCACCTTGCCGACGAAGAAGTCGCGCTGCAGCCCGTTGACCAGCGCCGCCACGCTATGCCCGTTAAGATCGTGGACCAGCCGGTTATAATCAAGGATATGCAGCTGTGCCGCCGGGAACAGTGTTGTCAGGAAATAGTCCGACGCCACGGAAGCCTCTTTACCCAATGCCTTCCGGACCTTGGCCGCCGAAGCGGCCCGGTGATGCCCGTCGGCGATGTAGGTAAAAGGGACCTCACGGGCAAACAGCCCGCTGATCGTCGCGATCGTCTTTTCATCATCCACTCTCCAGATCGTGTGGCCGATACCATCCACGGCGACAAAATCATAAACCGGCGCATGCCCCGCTTTCCAATCCTCCACCAGCCGGTCAATGGCAGCAACGCTTTTATAAGCCAGGAAGACGTTTCCGGTTTGAGCCCGGATTGCCTTCATATGATCGATCCGGTCCTTCTCTTTCTCCGGTCTCGTCAGCTCGTGTTTCCGGATGACCCCCTTTTCATAATCATCTATGGAGCTCCCCGCCACCAGCCCCGTCTGACTTTTCCCATTCATCACGAGCCGATAAATATAATAGCAGGGCTTGTCCTCTTCGATCAGAACCCCTTTTTCAATAAACGATTGCAGATTTTCTTTCGCTTTTTCATAGACTTCGGGGGAATGGACATCGATATTGAGCGGAAGGTCGATCTCGGACTTCGTGACATGCAGGAAAGAATAAGGATTGTCAGCAGCTACCTCCCTGGCTTCCCGGCTGTTCAGAACATCATAAGGCGGAGACGCTACTTGAATCGCTAATTCAGGAACGGGCCGCAGGGCCTGGAAAGGAACAATCGTCGACATGTCAGGTTATGCTTTTGTATGTGCAAAATCGTTCATTAGCTCCGCCAGCACCTCCACCGCCTTCAACGGCATCGCATTGTAAAGCGATACCCGGAATCCGCCCACACTTCGGTGACCCTTGATCCCGACCATCCCACCCGCCTTACAGGCGGCAAGGAACGCCTTCTCCAACTCCGGATCATCCATGACGAAAACGACATTCATATTGCTCCGGTCTTCTTTGGCCACCGTTGGCCGGAACATCGGCAGACTGTCCAGCGTATCATACAAGAGCGCGGCCTTCCGGTCGTTGATCCGCTCGATCGCCGGGATACCGCCCTGCTGCCTGAGCCAGCGAAGGGTCAGCATACAGA
>DATMLR010000116.1:0-8374 GCA_035570015.1 Puia sp. | reverse complement strand
ACGATAAAGGAATGTCCCGAAAGGGAGTTCCGCGCCTGACCCTCAGTCCGGATAAAAGGAAGTTGTACCCTGATTCCGTTTCCGGCTGGGGGCGAGCAGGCCGCTTTCCGATCGAGCCCTTTCACCCAAAAAAATCCTCCAGCTATGATCATGTTAGAATCCAATGTCAACCGCGCGGGGCGCCAGCAATTCGCGGAAATGAGGCCAGTCCGTGATGGCGATCTCCTTCCATCTTTTCTCCTCCTTTTGTCCGACGGCGTCACCAAGTTTAATACGGCAACTATTCCACCGGGCAGCCCGGTCGTATTCGTGCTCTTTTCGCCGGAATGTCCCTATTGCCTGGCGGAGATCGATTTCATCGTCGGGCAGATCCACACCCTAACGGACGTCCGTTTCTATTTCGTGACGCCGTGCGCGATGGGTGAAATACAGGAGTTCGTCCGGCAATACCGGTTGGACAGCTATCCCAATATCGTTGTAGGAATGGACCCTAAAAATTTCCTCCTGCGTTTTTCAGGGACCAAGGTCATTCCTTACACTGCGGTATATGACGGGGATAGGCGATTAAAGGAAGCCGTGTTCGGTCCGACGACCGATCGAAAAATCAAAGCGATTCTATCCATGTAGTGATCGGAAGAGCCGACTATGAAGTCATCATTTCTCTGATGGCCGAGAGGTGATGGTCGTCATGTTCAGCAACAAAGTATGCCAAATCGATCACCCGCATGGGTGTCTGCAATCTGGGATGGAGCGCGGTGTTCAAAAGCTGGTCATCTTGTAAGCCTAAAAGTCTTTTGACCAATACCTTTCTTTGTTTTCTAAAAAGCTGTAAGAGCATTCTAATGTCCCTTCCGTTGTGATTTGCGGTATTTGTCTTTTGATTTGTCAAATCCGCAGCCCGTAATTCCGCTGCTCCCGTTAAGAGTTCCTCCAGTCTGCCGTACCACAATGGCTCGAGGTCGGAGAGGTGCCCGACATGTTCCTGGATCGACCAGTTACTCCCAGGTTTACGTATCAGTAGGTCGGGATCGATTTGGCTTGTCATTTCTTCTATACGCGCGGGCGTTCCGCTTAGCCGTTCAATAATGGAAGGCAAGATGCCGTTGTCCGCTATTGCCGGAAATTTCCTGTCGAACCATTTTGTTTTTTTCATCAGCTGCTTTCTACAGACCGCAATTTAAGGAAAGTTGTGACGGGTTAGTTTGTAATTCAGGGCGCTATTTCTTCGGGAACTGCTCGGCAAACGAATACATCAGATCGGCTTTGCCGGCGGCGTTGAAGCGCCAGGTCTCCTGCAGAAAGACGGAGTTGGCCTTCCCTTTCTTGGGGATGTCCTTCTCAATACCCCAGATCAGGACCCAATGCTCATTCTTATCCGTGCTCTTCACCGCCATGATCGCGTTGACATTGTCGACTACGGACGCGAAACCGCTCCGGTATGCCTTGACCGCAGCAATGCTGCTGTCGCGGCTGGTTCGCATCGTCATCCCAGCGGATAAGTGGACTTCGAAGGTGTCGGCGAAAAAATCCTTCGAGCCGCTGAAGTCCCCCGCGTCATAGGCCTTCCAGAAGGCCAGGACCGACTCTGCGTTCTTCGGTTCATCCATAGCAAAGCTCGAAGAATACATAATCGGATACGGCGACTGGATCGGCCGCATCATGGCGGAGGAATCGGTCTTTGGTTGTGTGGAGTCGGTGGTTATAGCCGGACTGTTGCCGCTGCATGCGGCAAACAGGACCGCGGCGGCCAGGAAGAGGGGCTTTTTCATTTTTAGTTAGGTTGATTCAACTAAAGATATGAAAAAAATATAATGTCCGTACTGGAGCGGTAAGGTGTTTTACAATAGGGTACGGATAAGTTAGGTTGTATGTCGGTTTTTCAATTTGCAAGTGAGCATCAAAATAACAACCGGCTCACGCGACAAAAAATAGATCGGGTTACAGAAATGTTGTCAGGATTTTTTCGATTGCTTGTCGTCGATCCATGACACTATCCATCGATCAGGTGATGGCGGATCGCATAACGCGTGAGGTCAGCGTTGCTCGTCAGTTTCAACTTTTGCAAGATCCTTGACCGGTACGTGCTGACGGTGGTCGGCGTCAGCGAGAGGCTCCGGCTGATCTCGATAAGCGGAGTCCCGGCCGCCAGTTGCCGGAATACTTCAAACTCGCGGCTGGACAGCTTGTGATGCGGCAGCTCGGTCGTTGCGGAATTGGCGTTGTCCATCAGCTTTTCGGCAAGTGAGGGGGTGATGTATCGCCGTCCCTGTAAGACGTGGCGGGTCGCTGCAAGGAGCTCCGCCGAATCCATGTTCTTGGTCAGGTAGCCGGCGGCGCCGGCCTTGAGGGCCAATAGCGCATATTGCTCCTCCGGGTGCATCGTCAGGATCAGCACGGGCAGGTCGGGCCGACGCTCCCGGATGCGGGCAAGCGCCTCCAAACCGCCGGCAGAGGGCATCGACCAATCGGAGATCACGAGGTCCCATTCCGCATCCTGCACCTGCCTGATCAGTTCCACCCCGTCCCCTACGACCACAATGCGGGCATCCGGGTATTCCACCTGCAGGATCTTCTCCAACCCCTGACGCACGATATCATGGTCATCTGCGATGAGTATTCTCAACATACTGAAAATTAAATAAATTATGTTAAATCCACATATTATAGTACATTTCTAATGATGTTATGGCTCTAAAAACTATTTCACTGATCAACTGCGCCTGGCTGGCGGTCTTCGTCGGGACGGCCTGTTCGGGGAAAAGCCAGCAAGGGTATTCGCCGACCTTCCAGGCCGCCGCCGGCAATCCGAAAGTACTGACCATGGGCGTTCCCGGCCCATCGTTCTATGAAGCCACCGATCTGCTGGTGCAGTACCTCAATAGCCACCTGGACAGCGTGACGATCCAAACCGTGGCGTGCGCCGGGATCGATGAATACCAGGAAAAGCTCCACAACGGCTATTTCGATCTGACCGTCATCAACGGGCAGCAATTGCTGGGTGCGCAGCGGAATGGCTACCGGGTGGTCGGCCGCATCGCGGATGACACGAAGACCGTTATTTTCGTTAACAAGGACTCGAGCGTCTATGAGTTCGGGGATATCCAGGGACACACGATCTGCCTTCCGGGACAGCACACCCTCGCGGGAACGATGATGCCGCTGCTCTATCTTTATCAGCAGGGCGTCAACGTCAACGGCGGTCTCCACCGTTTGTATGTACCCACCTTCGAATCGGCGATGCTAAACGTCTACCTCGGTCATGCCTCACTGGGCGCGACCTGGAAACCGATGTGGGAGATCTACCTGAAGCAAAGGCCGGAACTCGCCAGCAAGCTGGAAGCCCGCTGGGAAACGCCGCCGCTCGTCAATGCCGGCATCCTCTTGCGGGTCACGATCGACGCCGCGCTGGCGGCAAAGCTGGCCGGGCTCTTCTTCCAGATGAACAAGGACGAGCAAGGGCGGCGGGCGCTGCAGCGTTTGAACATCTCCGGTTTCGCGCCGGCCGACAGCAATACCTTCCGGCCGATGGAGGCGTTCCTGCGGGAATATGATGAAAGTATTAAATAGATATTGGCCTTCTTCCATCCGCGGCCAGCTGGTGCTTGGCATCGTACTGGTCCACTTCGCACTCATGTCGCTGTTTGTGATCGATATGGTGAGCAACCAGTTACGATTTCTGCAGCAAGAAAGTAAGGAACATACACTAAGCCTTGCGAACGAGCTGGCGGTGAACTCCAATACCTATGTCATCGGGAACGACTTCGACGGCCTGGAACGGTTGACGCTTTCGTATAAGAATTTCCCGAACCTGGAATATGCGATGGTCCTCTCGCCGGATCACGTAGTCCTGGCGCACAGCAGTTCGGGGCTTCAGGGCGAAAAAGTGGTCGACAGTGTCAGCGGCCGCTTGCGGCCCGAAGCCCGAAGCCAGATCCTGCTTCAAAACGACCATATCCTCGACGTGGCCGCGCCGGTGCTCCAAAATGGTAAACTGATCGGCTGGGCCCGCGTGGCGATCAACCAGGACTATATTTACGCAAACGGACGGTCGATCATCCGAAATGGCGTTCTGTATATTCTCCTGGCGATGGTGACAGGCCTGGTGGTTGCCCTTTACATCGGGAAGCGGCTGTCGGCCGGGCTGACGAGGCTGGTGGCCGCGGCGGAATCGATCCGGAGCGGTGACCGGAGCCGAAGGGCCGAACTGTCGCGCAGCTATGAGCTCGCCCGGCTTGGGACTGCCTTTAACGAGATGCTGGACGTTCTGATTTCCAATGAACAGAATCTGGCGACGGTGCTTGAAAACATGCCGGTCGGCGCGTATATCCTGCAGGACGAGCGTTTCGTCTTTGTCAACCCCGTTTTCGAACAAATAACCGGCTACGACCGGAAAACGATCCTGGAAAAGCTTCGGCCCGAGCTGCTGGTCCACGAGGAAGATCTGCCGATGGCGCAGCGGCGCTATGAGCGAAGACTCAGCGGCGCCGCCCCTACCGATCAATATTCCCTTCGGATCATCCGGAGCGACGGTTCCGTCATCTTCGTGGAGGCCAATGTCTCCCGGATCACCTATAACCAACGGCCGTCGACTATCGGCACGATCACCGATATCACGCACCGCTTAGAAGAAGAGAACCGAATCAACAAGGCGGTGATCGACGCGCAGGAGAAGGAGCGGATGCAGATCGGGATGGAACTGCACGACAATGTGCAGCAGATCCTGGCGGGTTCGCTGCTGAGGCTCGACTATGCGAAGGGTTGCCTTCCCGACAGGGAATCGTCGCTGGAGGCCCTGGAGGCCATGCAGCATGTCAAAGGCTATGTGAATGAAGGCATCCATGAGTTGAGGAGACTTTCCCACCAGCTGGCGCCGGCAATGCGGACGGCGGAACGGCTGCCCGAGAAGATCAATGAGCTCGCCGGCAGCATGAACAAAGGGGGCCGCCTTCAGATCAAGGTGGTGTCGGATGCGTTCCCGAATCCGGAAGAAGAGGAGCTGGAACTGGCGATCTACCGTATCGTTCAGGAGCAGCTGAATAATGTTGTCAAGCATGCGGAGGCGACACGCGTAACGATCATCCTGCGGGAGGTGGACGACGGGCTGCTGCTGTCAATAAGGGATGACGGCAAGGGCTTTGATCCGGCGGAGCGAGCCCCGGGAATAGGACTGGAGAATATGCGACGCAGAGCAGTGGCGATGGGCGGAGAGCTGAGGATCCTATCGTCGCCGGGGAAGGGATGCGAACTGATCTTGCAGGCGCCGCGTTAGATCCGCGCCGACCGGTTGTCATTCCGCCCTGAAGAATACCTCAAATACCGATCCCTCGCCCGGTTTTCCGTGAGCCCGGATAAACCCGCGGTTGTGGTCCATGATGCGGCGGCAGATCGCCAGGCCGATGCCGGTCCCCGAGTATCTTTCGCTGTTGTGGAGGCGTTCGAACAGGTTAAAGATCTTTTCACCTTCTTCCGGATCGAAGCCGATCCCGTTATCCCGGACCTCTATCCGGTCAAAACGCTGAGTGCCATAGGCGTCCGCCATCTCGGGTACCCGGACCCGTGAGGCGGATACGGTAATGCGGAGGGGTCGGTCCGGGGCACGAAACTTGATCGAATTGCCCAGCAGGTTAGCAAACAACTGTTTCAACTGGAAGGGAATGCCATTGACCGTCGGCAAACGGTTGACCGTTAACGCGCCGCCGCACTGGTCGAGGGTATCCTGGAACTGGGAGTGGACATCATTGAGCAGCAAATTAAGGTCGACAGGTTGCAGGGTATCCCCTGTGCCCACGATCCGGCTGAAGGTGAGGAGGTCATCAATCAGCCGCTGCATGCGGCGGGCAGCGTCAGCGGAGCGCTGCAGGTAGGACTCGCGCTGAACGGAATCGAGCGTCTCGCCGTTCTCGCCGGCGATGGCCGAATAGTAGAGTTGTATCTTCCGTAGCGGCTCTTTCAGGTCGTGCGCTGCGGCATAGGCAAACTGCTGGAGTTCTTTGTTTTGGGCCTCCAGCTGCCGGGAATACTGCCGGAGCCGGTCTTCCGAGCGCTTCCGTTCCGTCAGATCGCGTGTCACCTTGGAAAAACCGATGACCTCACCCCGGGGGTCATGCAATGCAGTAATGACGACACTACCCCAGAATGTGGTACCGTCTTTCCGAATGCGCCAGCCTTCGTGGATGGCTTTACCCTCACTTGTGGCCTGCCCGATGAGCTGCTCCGGCAAGCCGGCTTCGCGATCCTCACACGGATAGAACATCCGGAAATGCATCCCGACCGCTTCCTCTTCGGTATAGCCCTTTATCTTCTGGGCGCCTTTGTTCCAATTACGGATCACCCCGTCACGATCGAGCATAAGGATGGCGTAGTCCTCTACTTCGTCGATCATGAGATGATATTGCTGCTCTTGGTGGAAGAAAACGTCCACTTTTCCATCCGATCCTTCTTGGGGCATTATAGGGGTGTCGCAACAAAGGTGCCATAAAACCCTGCGGTTGAATGGCCCGTTTGGTTTAATTTTGAGTGGAATGGCACTCCTTCATTCAAAAACCTGGGGTTGATTTGCCCCAGTAACCGGCATGACCAATGAAGAACCGAGGACCTTACATACTTGTAGCGGATGACGACCCCGACGACCGGGAAATGCTGGCCGAACGGTTCCTTCGGCTTCACCCGGCCGTAGGGGTGGAACTGTTGGCGAGTGGGTACGAGGTGCTCGACTTTCTGCGCGACTGTCCGGTGGATGGACTGCCGGAACTGCTGGTTGTTGACTATAAGATGCCCGGGATCACGGGTGCGGAAGTCCTGGATGCCCTCCGGGACGACGAACGGTACCGAAACCTTCCGAAGGTCGTTTGGAGCACCTCCAACAACCAGGAGTACATAGACAGGGCGATGAAAAGCGGGGCGGATAAGTACTTTACGAAGCCCCAGGATATGCGCACATTCGATATCCTGGTTGAGTCCCTGAGCCGGCTGTTCCAGTCCAAACAGAACGGCAGCGCTCAGGGGTCGGACAGCCGTTGAGTTCCGGTGGGAGATGGCGGGTCGGTATTGTCAATAATCTCCCTGCCGTCCCGTTGCGCCAGACGGTTGCGCAGGATGGTCCAGATCTTGGGATCGATCATGGTCCCGCCTACTTTTAGCAGATGCAGCTCTTTTTCCCGGATACGCTGCAGAACGCCATGGAGTTGTTCGTCGGTGGCACCGGATTCCAGGCCGATCAGAAAGGCCTTGGTATCCGCGATAATTCCCGCGCGAATCTCATGAGTGGTTAAACTTTCGGTCATCATAGAGGTTGCGTGTGGGTCGACCTACCTGCCGCAAATCCTAATCCGGGAATTGATCCCTGAAGGAAATGAAGAAAATTTAATTTCCGCGGGGCGGTTAGGCATAAGTGTAAACACTTATATTCGTTTCGGATAGGTAAATGTACTTAAAGCCGAAAAAAGGAAGGTAGCGGCGTACAATAATTGAGTTGTGTGCACGCTCTTAATATAGAACAGCCGATGCTTACGCAGGTAAGTGACCAACCGGCGGATAACGTGTAAAACAAGCTGGCCCGGAATGCAACTGCTGAGGGGTCCGCGGTATCCGGCCGAGGTCCGGTACGTACAGGTAAAACAAGCTGGTCCGTTCTTACTCCGGATCCCTGAACGACGACCCTAATGAAGACGCAAGCTGGTTGTGTATCCATCCTATCGAAAGACCAAAAGCATTGCCCCTGCCGGAAAATATTTCGCAAGCTGCTTAGGTTGATGAGCTCCCGCCTGACCGGCGGGAGCTTTTTTTGTGTTGTGCAGGAGCATGATGAAAGCGGAGGTATCGTAATTGTCCGATCGGTCACTTCGGTTAGTACTCGGTGCTAAGTAATGTCTACTAAGGCCGCATGAGTTTACTGATCAATTGCTTCACGAACGAGGGAAATAATTAGGATTTGGAGCCTGGGTGTTGCATCTTTATGTAGTCAAAGCAAAACACCGTACCCTGTTTAATGTCCAATTAACAAGTCCAATGTCCTAATGATCTAATGTCCTATGCTCTGAACCGTATAACCCGAAAACCCTATTGAAAGCTGCTGACGTGCTTTACCCTAAGCTGTCATTGAACTGAGCCTGCCGGAATCCGGCAGGCTTTTTTAGCTTTTCGGGTCGGCGAATTCGATCTTTCGGTTGATCATTCTGTTGTGGAGAATACGCCACATCTCCGGGTCAAGGACGGCCCCTTCCTGATGGAGCAGTTGTTGCTCCTTATCGCGGATGCGGCGAACGATGTTTCGCAGCTGTTTGTCGGAAGCCCCTGATTCCAAACCTCTCAAAAAGGTCTTCGTCTCGGCTAAAATGGCGAACCTTAAAGTGGATACTGTATCGAATCTGCTGGT
>DATMLR010000115.1:0-7034 GCA_035570015.1 Puia sp. | reverse complement strand
CGACCCGCTGCTGGACCACCGACACCTCTACCAATATCCTGCTGGCGAGTTCCGCTGCCCTGGCGACCGACACCATCCCCGGCTTCAACCTGGTCACCATCCCAAACAGCGATCCGAAGGTAGATATCGACTACAGTATCCTCGTCCGGCAATACGCGCTGACGGCAGACGCCTATAATTACTGGCTGCTCATCCAGAAGACGACCCAGGACGTTGGCACCCTCTTCGACGTTCAGCCTACCCAGCTGACGGGGAATATCCATTGCACGACCAATCCCGCTGAGCCCGTCATCGGCTTTGTCAGCGCTACGAACGTCCAGCAACAACGAATCTACATTTTCGAGTCCTCTTTCCACGACTGGACCCACAACCAGCCGGGCTTCAACTGTGATACGATGACGATCCCGACAACTTTCGCAAATCCCTTTGCCTATAACTATCCGAATCCCGACTGGGCGCCCTATTATTTCGAATCGAACATCGAATTGGTGTTGGTTTCTGCCGTCTGCCTGAATTGTACCCTGGTCGGCGGCACTAATATCCGCCCTCCATTCATGCCAAATTAACAAACAATGACCCTGCAACTTTATAACCTCCTGATGCCCCGCCTGACGCCCCTCCTGATCGCCCTCGCCGCCTGTCTTCCGGCGGCCGCGCAGGAATCCGGCAGAGACAGCCTTCAGATGGCCTTCAGCCGCTATCAGTCGCAAACGCCGCAGGAGAAACTTTTTGTGCACATCGACCGGTCCTTCTACCTGGCCGGTGAGACGATCTGGTTTAGTCTATATGACATTGACGCCCGCTCAAACCGGCCCGTTTCTTTTTCAAGCATCGCGTATATCGAAGTGCTGGACCCCGATGACAGCGCGGTGCTCCAGGCAAAAGTAGAGATGAACAACGGAAGAGGCGACGGCTCTTTCAGCATCCCACTGTCCGTCCCTTCCGGAAAATTCCTTTTCCGGGCCTATACCAGCTGGATGAAGAACTTCGGCCCCGATTTCTATTACATGCAACCCCTGACGATCCTCAATACCCTTAACGATTCCGCGACCGATACCACGCCGTCCTCCCGTCCCGCCGACACCGGGCGGGCCCGGATCCGTTTATTCCCCGAAGGCGGCAACCTCGTGGGTGGCCTTTCTTCCCTGATCGCCATTGAGGCCCTCGATCGCCAAGGTGAAGGGGCATCCTGCGACGGCGCCATCATCGATCAGCACAATGACACCGTTGCCCGCTTTCACAGCGGCCCCGCCGGGATCGGCAAGTTCTCCTTCATCCCGGCTGCCGGCAATTCCTATCTCGCCGTCGCAAGTATCGATCATGAGATCGTTACTCAGCAGCTGCCCGCAGGATACGACCAGGGTTACGTCATGCACCTCGAAGACGATGGCGGCCCCCGGGTCCGCATTACCATTCACGTCGCAGGCCCGATACAAAACCCGATTGTTTATTTCTTCGCACATACCCGTGGGCAAGTTGAAGCGGCGCAGATGAACTATCTCATCGACGCTCGGACCACCTTCTATCTGGATAAGGATAGCCTCGGCGATGGGATCTCGCACCTGACGGTGTTCAACAGCGATCGGTTACCCGTCTGCGAAAGGCTCTATTTTAAGCAGCCAAACAAGAGTCTGCATATCGGCATCTCCAACCTGTCGCCCAACTACCCCGCGCGTAGTCCGGTTTCCGTCGGATTGTCTGCGGCCGACGATTCTGGTAATCCCCTGCCGGCCGACCTGTCGATGTCCGTATTCCGGCTAGATTCCTTCCAATCAGTCCCCGACGCCAATATCATTGACTGGCTGCTGCTGAGCTCGGACCTCACAACCACCCCAACCTTCGCCCGGGTAAGCGAGGCAATGGCTTGGATCACCAACGCCGCCACGGGTTCGTTGGATGACCTTATGCTCACGCGAGGCTGGTCGCGTTTCCGCTGGGAAGACATCCTCCGGAAACCAGCGTTTGAATTTCTGCCCGAGACCAACGGCCCAGTTATCCTCGCAAAAGTGCTCGACAAAAGGACGGGTCAGCCCGCGGCCCCGCTGATCGGCTACCTATCCCTCCCCGGCCGGCATTTTAAGCTCGCCGCTGCGCTCAGCCAACCCAATGGCAACATTTACTTTCATCTCGATAACCTCTATGGAAGCAGGACGCTGATCGCGCTCACCAATTCTCTAAGGGACAGCAATTGCCGTATAGATCTGATAAACCCCTGGTCAGACCGGTTCGCCCCCTTTCCCTTGTCGCCCGTGCAGTACCATGCCGGCTGGTCGGATCAGCTTCTCCAGCGGACGATTGACGCTCAGGCCGAGAATGCCTATCTGACCGGCCGGAAACATCGTCTCGGAGCCCTCGCAACTGATACCGTCGCCTTTTATGGGGCCGCCGATCTGAATTTCAATCTGGATGAATATGTCCGATTCATCACCATGGACGAAGTGATCCGGGAATTCGTGGATAACGTCAGGATCCGTCTCAAATCCGGCCACTCTTACTTCCGCGTCAGGAATGCCTTGTTCAACCTGTTCTTTGATGATGATCCCTTGCTGTTGATTGACGGCATCCCGGTATTCAACGCGGACAAGTTGGTCGCAATAGACCCGGCAAAAATTGAAAAGATAGAAGTAGTCTCCCACCGATACGTGCTCGGCCCCTCGATCACCGATGGGGTGGTGACCTTTCGGTCTTACGATGGGGAATTTGCGGGCTATGAGCTCGATCCAAATGCGGTTGCGATCCAATATAACGGCCTGGACCGGCATCGGGAGTTCTATACTCCCGTTTATGACGCGGGCAATAAGGGCATACCAAGCATTCCCGACTTCCGAAGTGAATTACTTTGGGCGCCCAATATACACATCGACGCGACAGGCAAAGTAACACTGCCGCTGTATACCTCCGACCTGAAAGGAAAATTTGCGCTGGTAGTTCAGGGGATCACCAAAAACGGCATGGCCGGCTATTCGATGGTAACCTTTTCCGTGGGCCAGTGATGCGCGCCAAGCATCATATATTTTTTACTCTGTTCGATCGAATCCATTACCTGCTCCATGATCTTCTCTGCGGGCGCATCATAGTCGATCTCCAACGGTTGCTTGAATGCCACGCTGAGCGGTACGCCCCGCTTTTTGAATCTTAATCCCTTCTTAGAAAAGGCGCGCCAGAATCCGCCGATCACCACCGGAACGACGATTGGCCGGCTTTGCTTGATTATAAGCGCTGTGCCTTTACGGCCGGGCGCAAATGCCTTCGTCGTCCCCTGAGGAAAGGTGATCACCCAGCTACACTCCAACGCCCGCGTGATCTTTCGGGTATCGGAAGGATCCAGGCCCTTTCTTACCTCCTTGCTTTCTTTATTCCAGGTCCGCCGGACCGTCAGCGCTCCCGCCATCGTGAAAAGCCGGCTTACCCATGTCGCCCGCATGGTTTCCTCCGCAGCCACATAATAGACATTGGTGAACGGGTTCAGCAGATAATAAGGCAGTCCCAGCCGGTCTCGCTTTCCCCATTTGACCGCACAGAAAATATGCAGGAAGGTAATAACGTCCGCGAAATACGTCTGATGATTGCTTACGAACAGGACATTCCCCTTTGGCAACCGCCGTAGATGTTCCGTACCGGTGATCTTGAGCCGGTTGACGATCATCAGGCCGGGATAGGACACCATGCCCACGATGGCGTATACCAACTTCCGGACGAAACGAAAATTTTTGAGGCGTTGGCTGAAGCTCATATCCCGAAATTACGAAAAATCACCACATAACATTTATCTTCGCGCCTATGCCGCTCAACACCGTCATCTTCGACATGGATGGTCTTCTCATCGATTCCGAACCCTTCTGGCAGCAAGCCGGAATGGAAACATTACACGAATTCAATGTGACGCTTGAACCGATCCAATATCATCATACGACCGGCCTCCGCACGCCCGAATGGCTAGACTATTGGTTTGGCTATTTTGGCATTGACAAAACGCTGATCCCCGCCGCCGCAGCGGCGCTGCACGCGAACGTCTTTGAGAAAATCCGCGCCGGCGCCAACCCCATGCCCGGTGTCCACCACGCACTCCAACTCTTCAAGACACGACAATTCCGGATCGGCCTCGCCACCTCTTCTCCGCTTACCCTGGCAAAGATCGTCACCGACAAGCTGGATATCGGCCACTATTTCGACGCTGTCACCTCCGCCGGTGAGCTCCCTTTCGGCAAACCCCATCCACAGGTATACATGGACTGCGCCGCCGAGCTTTCGGCCAATCCCCTCGAATGCCTGGCGTTTGAAGACTCATTCAACGGGATGATCGCCGCCAAGGCAGCACGAATCAAGTGCATCGTCATCCCCGTCGCCGACCATTACGACCTCCCCAAATGGGGCGCTGCCGATCTCAAACTCCCCTCCCTGCTGGACTTCACCCCCGATCACCTCGACAAGCTCCAATGAAAAAGACCCCGCGTAAGCGAGGTCTCCATTATTTTACAACGTTCAGATCTTAGTGTTTCTCTTCTGCACCGGCATTCCCACCTTGCGCCACGCCACCTTGCGTCCCACCTTGCGCCACGCCGCCTTGCGTCCCACCTTGCGCCACGCCGCCTTGCGCAGGCTGATCCTTATGCTGATCCTTCTCTTCCTGCTTCAGTTTTTCTTTGATCGACGCCAGCGCTCCAAGATCACCCAGGGTTGGTTTTTCCACCTTCTGCTGGATATTCTTCACGGCCTTCCGCGTCTTATCAGCATCAGCCCGTTGCTCCTTCCGCAGCGCTTCCCGCTCTTCCGTCTTCACCTGTTCCCAGATGCGCGTGTGAGAAAGCACGATGCGCTTTTCATTGCGATCGAATTCGATGACCATGAACGGAGCCGTCTCGTCAAGCACGATCTGCTTGCCATCCTCCTTGTTGAGGTGCCGGTTGGGCGCAAAACCTTCCAGACCATACGGCAACTGCACGATTGCGCCTTTGTCATCCCGGCGGATCACTAGCCCTTCATGGATGGAACCGACAGCGAATGTTTCCTCCAGCGCATTCCAGGGATCTTCTTCCAGCTGCTTGTGCCCAAGCTGGAGTTTCCGGTTGTCCTTGTCAATTCCCAGGATCATTACGTCGATATGATGCCCGACCTTCGTATACTCGGAGGGGTGATTGAAGCGCTTCAGCCAGCTCAGGTCGCTGATGTGGATCATCCCGCCGATACCGGCGGCCAGTTCCACGAACACGCCATAAGGAGTGATATTCTTGACCAGACCGTTGTGACGGCTGCCGACCGGGAACTTATCCTGGATCGTATTCCATGGGTCTTCACTGAGCTGCTTGATCGAAAGGCTCATCTTCCGCGCATCCTTGTCCAGCGTAACCACTTTGGCGTTGTGCTCGTCACCCAACTTGAAGAATTCTTTCGCGTTGATCGGCGTGTTCGCCCACGTGATCTCGCTGACATGCACCAGGCCTTCTACGCCCGGCATGATCTCCAGGAATGCGCCATAGTCCTCGATATTGACCACGCGGCCCCTGACAATCTCGCCTTCCTTGATATTAGGCGGCAATACATCCCAGGGATGCGGGGTCAGCTGCTTCAGGCCCAGGCTGATCCTCTTTTTGCCATCGTCGAAATCCAGCACCACTACCTGCAGCTTCTGATCCAGCTTCAGCACCTCGCTCGGATGGCTGATCCGGCCCCAGCTGATATCCGTGATATACAACAGGCCATCCAGCCCGCCGAGATCCATAAAGGCGCCAAAATCGGTGATATTCTTGATCGTACCCTCTAATACCTGTCCTTTCTCCAGCTTGCTGATGATCTCCGCACGTTGTGCTTCGATATCGCTTTCGATCAGGGCCTTGTGCGATACGACCGCATTCTTGATCGCTTCGTTGATCTTCACGACCTTGAATTCCATCGTCTTGCCGACGAATTGGTCGTAATCCGTAACCGGTTTCACATCGATCTGCGATCCCGGCAGGAAAGTCTCCATTCCAAAGACGTCGACGATCAGGCCGCCCTTCGTTTTGCTCGTGACCGTACCCGTAACCACTTCACCGGTCCGGTGCACTTCCACGATCTTTTCCCACGCACGCGTGATCCGGGCCTGCTTGCGGCTCAGATGCAAATGCCCTTCCCGATCCTCCTTTTCAATCACCATCACTTCTACTTCATCACCCGTCCTCAGATTCTGGAGATCCCGGAATTCATTGAGGGATACCAGGCCGTCACTCTTGAACCCGATATTTACCACCACATCCGTCTTGGTCACGCCCACTACAAGACCCTTGACCAGCTCTCCATCCGTGATAGCTACGAAGGTGTTTTCATAGACCTTGTCATACTTGGATTTTTCTTCCTTTGTGTAAACAGCCACATTCCGTTTGTCAATGCTCCAGTCAAAATCATCATGCGCAGTCTGCGCTTGCACAGGTGCCTTTGTTGACGCTGTAGACTCGGCGGCAACAGCCGTCGCAACCCCCGTCTCCTGTGATTCAGCGTTTGAGTTAACAATATTGTTTTCGGACATAAATAATAAACCCCGATGTTTTTAATTCGGGGTAGCAAAGTTACGAAAAAAACACTAGAAAACGACAGGAGCCCCATCCGGTCCAATCACCCCCTCCCAGGCACCCTCCAGCTTCTTCTGTAAGGTCCAATGATGCCCCCAAGGATCCACGAAAGACCCCTGCCGATACCCGTAGCTATGGTCCTTCATCGGGTTGACCAGTCTCGCCCCGGCAGCTAAAGCGCTGTCCATCAACGAGTCCGGATCATCGAGGAACACACCCAGTTCAACCGTCGTTCCCCCCATCGTCTCCGGCGCGCGTTCCTTCCCTGGTCCAGGCATCTCCTGGTGCAAATGGAACGTCATCCCTCTGAACGACAATTCGGCCACGTGAACCGAATTATCTTCATTCTTGATGATCAAAACCTCCTCCGCCCCGAACGCCTTCTTATAGAACTCCACCGCGGGCGCCACAACCTTCAACGAGAGGACGGGCGCAAATGCATTTCCCATATCATTTTGATTTATTGTTCACTGCCGCGCACCGCCATCA
>DATMLR010000114.1:0-10088 GCA_035570015.1 Puia sp. | reverse complement strand
AAGGCGCCACAGACCGGGAGATCCACGACACGGTGCTGATTGCGGCAGCCTTCTGTATGTATAACCGCTATGTTGACGGCCTGGCCACCTGGGCGCCGCAGGACCGGCAGTTCTATGTGGACCGCGCGCCAACGCGGGCAGCCGAAGGATACATCGATTATGATCTTTACAAATAACCTAAACTTTTTATTATGCCACACATCAACGTTAACAACGACCTCCCCGGCATCCGGGGCCTGATGGCTTTCCGGCCCGAGACGGCGGACGCGATGGGAGCACTCGCCAATATCCTCCTCCGCGACGATGAAGGGATCAGCCGGGCCGAGCGCGAGCTGATCGCCACGCACGTCAGCTATCTCAACGACTGCTTCTATTGCCACAGCAGCCATGGCGCCACGGCCTGCCAATACCTGGATGGCGATAAGGCGCTGGTCGACCAGGTCCGGAAGGATTACCCGAATGCACCGATCTCCGACAAGTTGAAGGCGCTGATCGCGATTGCCGCCAGCGTGCAAAAGAGCGGCAAGGCGGTGACGCCGGAGCAGATCGAAGCCGCCCGGCGACAAGGCGCTACCGACCTGGAAATCCATGACACCGTACTGATCGCGGCAGCCTTTTGTATGTTCAACCGCTACGTCGACGGGCTGGCCGCTACGACACCCACCGACCTCAGCACCTATGATACCAGAGGCCGGCAGATCGCCGAAAAAGGCTATGGCAAACATATTTTTTCAACGCCGTCGGAGACGGTCGCCCCCTTGGTTTTGTAACTGATTCTTCTTAATTTACGTAGTACAATGACCAAACGACTTTGAGACGAATTGCTGCTGCCATAATGCACCGACCTGCCGTGAAGCGCTTGGTTTTTGCCATCGCACTGCTTCTTCTGTTTTCCGCCGAAGTTCTACGAATCTATTTCCTTATGCCTTTTCCCGGCAGCCAGGTAAGCAATACGATTGCGTATGCCTACTGGCTGAACCATTGGATCGTCTGGATCCGTATCCTTGTGTTGCTCCTTGTGTGCCTTGCATTTCCGGTTATATTTAAAAAGGGCAGAACCTGGGAAAAAATACTTTTACCTTTGTCCCTCCTGGCGTATGCTTTCGTCTTCTTCGCGTTCAATTTTAGATTTCCGGCAGACAAGATTTTCTATCAGCCGGTAAATAAATCCTTTGCCGCTGCGAACGACAGCGACATGGACAGATCCAAATTGGTGATCGGCGTCGTGATCGCCGGACGGGCAAAGGCGTATCCCATCCAATTCATCGGCTATCATCACCAGGTGATTGATACCGTAGGAAATACCCCGGTAATGGTCACGTACTGTACCGTATGCCGATCAGCCCGGGTATACAGCCCGATCGTGAACAGAAAGCAGGAGTCGTTCAGGCTTGTCGGAATGGACCACTTCAATGCGCTATTCGAAGACGCCACTACGAAAAGCTGGTGGCAGCAGGCGACGGGAGTGTCGATCGCCGGTCCACTCAAAGGGGAGGTATTGAAGGAATTCCCGTCATCGCAAATGACACTGGATGCCTGGCTCCGGCAATATCCAAAATCGCTTGTGATGCAGCCGGATACGCTATTTATGGACTATTATTTCAAATTGGAGGATTACGACAAAGGTACGATGCGAAGCGACCTGGTAAGAAGGGATAAGGCGTCATGGCAACACAATTCATGGGTTGTTGGCGTAGTGAATAGCTATTCTTCAAAGGCGTATGACTGGAACGAACTTCTGCGAAAGAAGATTATCGAAGATTCGGTAAATGACATGCCTATTTTGCTCGCCATCGAAAATGACTCGGCTTCTTTTCACGTTTATGACCGCCGGGTGGATGAAACGCTGCTTAGTTTTCAGGTCTCTGGAGAGAAGGATTCACCGGGAAAAAATTCTCCAGGGAACGACTCACCAGCGCCGAAGGACTTATTGCAGGATATCAATACGCGCTCGAGCTGGAATATGGATGGCGTATGCATCGCCGGACCGCTAAAAGGAAAAAGGCTTGTACCGGTACAAGCCTATAATGAGTTCTGGCATTCATGGCAAACCTTTCACCAGAATGGGAAGATATATGTCTATTAATCCCAGCCGCTGGTATCCATTGGCTTTCCGTTTTTGTCCATGAGCTGACCGTCTTTGTCGATCATCATGCCTTCTTCCAATTTCCTGCCCTTGCTGGTCCCTTTGGATATTGTTCCATCAAGCGCTACTTTACGACCATTGGTGCACGTCATAGCCGAATCCATAGGCGCCCAGGCACCGCTTTTCACGATCATCATTTTGCCATCCTTTAATGTCATCAACCCATCCTTCAAAGACTGCGTTGCCGCAGCCGAAGAATCCGTAGCGGCGGGAGCCGGCGCAGTGGTGGCTGCGGCCGAGTCGGTAGTTGATGACTTTGAGTCACTGTTACAGGCGAAAGTAAAGCCAGCGATTGCCGTCAAAAACAATAGCTTTTTCATGATGTGGAGTTTTTTTGTTTTAATAAGTCCCCGAATCTACGTAATTTATTGCACTATGACGTACTGAAAAGGCCCTGAATGAAAATACACTCCGGTTTCATTCCTATCTTCCTTTGTCTTCTTGCTCTTTCATGTAAGAGACATGAGCCTCTATTTCAGCTTATCCCATCCGATCATTCCAATATCCATTTTTCCAATCATCTTGTAGAGAACGATACAATCAATCCGTTCGATGTCCCCAATATGTATAATGGCGGAGGCGTGGGGGTCGGGGACTTTAATAATGACGGCCTGCTCGATATTTTCTTTGCGGGAAACCAGGTGCCCTGCAGGCTCTATTTGAACAAAGGGGATTTCAAATTTGAAGATGTTACCGACATCGCCGGCGTAGGCGGCGACAACCGGTGGTGCCGCGGTGTCGCGGTAGTCGATATCAATAATGACGGTCTGCCCGATATCTATGTTTGCGCCACTATCCTTCCGGATGGCCGGAGGCGGCAAAACCTGCTTTATATCAACCAGGGCGTCAACAAAGACGGCATTCCCATTTTCAAAGAGATGGCAAAGGAATATGGGTTGAATGATACGTCCTATTCGACAATGGCGACCTTTTTCGATTATGACAACGACGGGGATCTCGACGTATACATCACCGTAAATGAAACCGAAGAGGATAGAAACCCTTCTGTCTATCGCCCTAAAAGAAAAGACGGCTCCGCGCCAAGCACCGGCCGTTTATACCGGAATGACTGGAATGCAAAATTAGGCCATCCGGTGTTCACCGACGTCTCCGAACAGGCCGGCGTGACCATTGAGGGCTACGGTCACAGTGCAACCATTGCCGACTTCAATAAAGACGGCTGGAAAGACATTTACGTAGCCAATGATTTTCTTTCGAATGACCTCTTGTACATCAACAATCATGACGGCACGTTTACCGAAAAAGCCGCGACCTACTTCAAACATACTTCCGCAAACGGTATGGGCCAGGATGTGATCGACATCAACAATGACGGTCTCGCGGATGTGGTGGAGATGGATATGGACCCCGAAGACAATTACCGGAAGAAAATGCTGATGCCCGGGTACAATTATCAGAATTATCTCAACAATGACTCCTTTGGCTATCAGTATCAATACGTGCGAAATACCCTTCAATTGAATATGGGGCCCCGCATCGGGTCGAATGATTCTGTCGGTGACCCGATATTCGGCGATATCGGTTATTGGGCCGGCGTTTCTTCGACCGACTGGAGCTGGGCGCCCCTTGTGCAGGATTTTGATAACGACGGATTCCGCGATATCATTGTAACCAATGGTTACCCCAAAGACATTACGGATCACGATTTTATCGCTTTCCGCGAGCAGTCATTCGCGTATCTTTCGAAGAAGCAGGTCTTGAGTAAGATCCCACAGGTCAAGCTCCGACATTATGCACTTCACAATAACGGGAATGCAACATTTAGCGACGTCTCGGACGATTGGGGCCTGACAACGGCCTCATTCGCTAACGGCGCTGCTTATGCCGACCTGGATAATGACGGTTACCTGGATCTCATCATAAATAATATTAACGATGAAGCGTTTATTTACAAGAACGTCTCTCCACACACATCGAATTATCTCGATATAAAATTGCTCGGGGATTCCCTGAATCGAAACGGGCTCGGCACATGGATTGAATTATATTATGACGGAAAGCAGCAAGCATATGAAGAAACGCCTTATCGCGGTTACCTGTCCACGATGCAGATGGACCCGCATTTCGGGCTGGGGCAAACATCCAGGATCGATTCGATGGTCGTCAAATGGCCGGATGGGAAAATGCAGGTCCTTCTGAATGTTCCAACCAGCCAGAAATTGACGATCGACCATAAAGCCGCTAAGGTGGCTTACCATTGGGGAACCCCTGCAACAGCCGATCATGCCTGGTTTCGACCGATCGAAGATTCGGCCAGGATCCACTACCAGGACAGTAAGCGGGATTTTATAGATTTCAATATCCAAAAACTATTGCCGCATAAGTTTTCCGAATACGGCCCGGCAATGGCTGTCGGCGATGTAAACGGCGACGGTTTTGATGACATCATCATCGGCGGATCCGGGTCTGCCCCAACGACAATATTACTCCAACAAAAAGACGGCAGTTTTGTCCGCGGCAATACCCTTCCCGGGGAAGAAAAGAAGAATTGGGATGACATGGGTCTTCTTTTGTTTGATGCCGATGGCGACGGCGATTTGGATCTGTATGTCGCAGCTGGCGGGTATGAACATGCTCCCAACAGTCCGGCCTATCAGGATAGACTGTATATCAATGATGGAAAAGGGAATTTCAAGCTCGATACGACAGCGTTGCCGCGGAATTTGACCAGCAAGTCCTGTGTGCGGGCGATCGACTATGACAAAGATGGCAGGCTGGATCTTTTTGTTGCCGGCCGGGTGTCCCCATGGAACTATCCAAAAGCGGTCTCCTGTGCCATTTATCGAAACGAATCGAAAGACGGCAAGGTTAAATTTACCGATGTAACGTCAACGGTTGCGCCTGCTTTATTGAATATCGGAATGGTATGTGACGCCATCTGGACAGACTTCGACAATGATGGATGGCAGGACCTGGTTTTGGCCGGAGAATGGATGCCGGTAACCTTCCTGAAGAACGATCACGGACAATTCAGGGACATTACTTCCTCTACTCAAATTGGCGGTCAGGTCGGCTGGTGGAACAGCATCACCGCCGGCGATTTCGATAACGACGGCAATATGGATTATGTAGTAACCAATCTGGGTGGCAATTCTTTCTACAAGGCAAGCGACCCATACCCTGTATCGATCTACGCAAAAGATTTTTATAACCAGGGAATTGTTCAATGTATGCTCACCTCATTTATAAAAGACAGGCAGGGCGGGCAACTAAAAGAGTTTAGCAGTGATTCACGGGATGACGTTGTTGCGCAATTGCCTTTTCTGAAGAAGAGGTTTTTAACGTATAATAAATTTGCCACAACGCCATTTGATCAGGTCTTCACGGCAGAGGAATTGAAGAATTCCATTAAATATTCGGCAAATAATCTCAAAAGTTCTTTTATTAGAAACAACGGGAACGGAACGTTTACGATGGAACCGTTGCCCGACATGGCCCAGTATTCCGCAATTAATGGAATGGTTACCGACGACTTTAACGGCGATGGCAATTTGGATATTTGCATGAACACAAATGACTACGGGACCGTGCCTTCGTACGGTCGTTATGATGCCTTGAATGGATTGATCTTAAAGGGCGACGGTAAAGGAAAATTCACGCCGCTAAATATCTTACAAAGCGGGATCTTTATTCCGGAAAATGGCAAAGCGCTCGTTAAGCTGCGAAGCAGTGACGGAAAATATTTGTTGGCGGCCAGCCAGAATAAAGGCTCGTTGAAAGTTTTTGAGCTAAATAAATACTATCGTTTCCTGCCACTGCACGCAGACGACGTCTGCGCGGTGATCGAATACAAAGATGGCAGACGGCAAAAGCGCGAAACCGGCTATGGCAACTCCTTCTTATCTCAATCAGGGAGATTTATCACGATCGATAGCACGACAGCTTCCATTGAAATTACCAATAGCAAGGGAAAGACGAGGAAAGTCAGCCTGTAAAAGGAAAGAAAGCCTGCACTACATCCTAAAGTTGAGGAATAAATGTGTTAGCGATGGCTTTTTTATCAGCAGCGGCGGAGTATGAAGTCGCTCCGGGAAAAGCCGCGTTTTGCCGTTTGGCGCGAGGGTGGCGGGAGACGTCCCGGCGATCCTCAAGGCTGTCGCAGCGGTCTCCGAAGCGGCGCGATAGAAGGTGGCGGCGTGTCGGATCTCCAGGCGGATGAGGTATGTGGTCTGATTGGCGTACAGTGGATCCTGCCAGCCCTCTGGCGCCCTTAAATCGCCGGCGAGGCCGGAGACGAACGCATCGCCTTCGACGGTGACATAGAAATTGAGCCGTTTGTTATAGCAAAAAAGAAAAGCCGGTGCTTTCCCGCCGGGGTCGTCGAGGGAGACATTTTTCATCTTGAACCACAGGTGATGGCCGGAACGATCCACTTTGATGTTCCGGATGATGCAGGCGGGATATCGCCAGTAGGTGACTGACCCGGAAAAGATGGCCGTATCCAATTGTTCAATCCTCTCTCCGATCTTTGGTATGGGGGTAAAGGTGCTCATGGTGCCCGGTACAAAGTTAACAAAAAGCCCGAATCGTGGTAGACCCCCAATGTTAAATAGCGTGGTTGAAAACGGCCGATTTCGTTTTCCCGGCTGAGCTATTCATGATGTCGATAGTGAATATTTTACAATTTGTTGTTCAAGGTGTTAGCCAGCTTGGAAAACGTGCTCCGCCAGCCTTCCAGGTAATCGTGGGCCGAACCTTCCCAAAGATTGGCGTGGGAGAAATGCATTCGGGTTGTCCGATCGCCGGCGGGTGCCAGGGAAACCGTCACATAAGAAATTGTTCCAGGTTCGTTTTCCCATTCCCAGGTGAAGGACAGCCTGGCGCTCCGTTCTACTTCCCGATAGGTACCGTGACAAACAAATTCCGTCTCATCGGAATTCCGGAATTTAACTCTGAAGATCCCGCCGACCCGAACGTGCGCCTCCGCGCTGATCACCCGGCCTTCGGGATCCGAACCAAACCAGGTCATCCGGGCCGGATCGGTCCAGGCCTGCCAAACGTGGTCGATGGGGGCATCAAAAATAGTTTCAAGCGTTATTTCCTGTGGCATGTTGTTTTGCGTGTTTACCAGCAGCTATAGCCTCCGTCGACCCCGATAATCTGGCCGGTCACATACGAAGAGGCATTGCTGGCGAGGAAAAGATAGGGCCCGATAAACTCTTCGAGATTCCCTCTTCTCCCCATCAGGGTGCGTTGGATAATCCGTATTTGGTAAGGGTCGTTGGGATCAAAAACTACACCGTCCATTATGTTGTTCAAATAACCTGGAGCGATCGCGTTCACGCGGATGTTGTGCGGCTGGAATTCCACCGCCATTGTTTTTACCAGCAGATTGATGGCTCCTTTGGAGGCGGCATAGGGGGCCAGCCCGGCGATCCCAAACTGGCCGGCAATAGAAGAGGTCATTATGATATTTCCGGACTTTCGCGGGATCATTTCAATCGCGGCGTATCTGGCGCACATATAGGCGCCGCGCAGGTTGACGTCCAGTACTTTATCCCACTCTTCCTCCGAGTATCCGGTCGCGGGTTTGATGATATCCGTTCCGGCGTTGCAGATACAGGTATCGATCTTCCCGAATTTCGCGATAGTCTCCGCAATGAGGTTCTGACAATCGACCGTCCGGGATACGTCACACGGGATAGCTTCAACAACGAGGTTTTCCTTCGCCAGCTCTTCGAAAGTCTGCTGCAGTTCGGGTTCATTAAAGGAGGTAAGGATGACTTTTGCACCATGTTGGGCGAAGGCCCGGGCAAGAGTCTTTCCCAGGCCCCGGCTGCTTCCGGTAATACAGACGACCTGGCCCTCCACCGAGAAAATATTAGACATGTAATAAAGATAATGATCCTCGCTGATTCCATGAGGGAGGCGAGGATCGAAAGGGAGCGTGGGTCGTAATATTTTAGCTATTCAGTACCGCCGACTGAGCGAGGTATTTTTTCGAAGGATAATAGATAAAGAAACAGGATCCACCCTTCACCACCGGGATGATCTCAGTGGTCATGTTATCAGGGATCGCAGGGCAGCCAAAGGTCGTACCCATCACGCCATACTTATGGAGAATGCGCTCGCTGACATAAGTGGCGCCGTGGATCACAATAGCCCGACGGGCGGCGTTATCGTTGAAGCCTTTGTCCATCCCTTCGATCCGGAGCGACAGACCGTTGAAACCGTAATAGGTATTGCTGGTGATATAAAAACCAAGGCTGCTTTTGCAGGACTCCATCTTATTGGAGAACGCGTTCGCATATTCCTGACCGGAGTTGATCCCGTGAGCAACATAGGTACGATAGAGGAGCCGGCGATTGCGGACGTCGATGATATAAAGGCGCTGGCTGCCGGAAGACTGGCTGAAGTCCGCGATCGAAAGGATATTCGTACGGCGCAGCAGACCTTTCTTCTTCAATTTATAGTAGCCGGTCCAGGCGCATTCGAAAGCCTTCATGTTGAGGCCGGAATCTTCCAGACTCATTTCTTCATAAATGCTCGTGGCGGTGGCCAGGATCATGCGCTTCTCCGCACGGAGGGCCGCAGCTCTGGAGAGTTGCGCTGCGGCGACCGTATGGGTAGCGGCCGCCGGCGCCGGAATGGGAGCAGCGGAACCAATGGTAGTTAGCAAGCAAAGGGCGATTGCGAACAGGAAGGTAACTTGGCTATATTTAAACTTGTTCATAACGTCGGATTTGATTAGTATATGCCAACCGGCGTACCAAAATCTAATGTTTTGATAATCCGTTGTATACATATGTCTAGAGCAACGAGAGGTTCCCATTCCGGGACGCTTGCCCCATATTTTGGAATTTGTCCGCGGGTTGGAGAATATTCCGGCGACTGCGAAGGGGCGAGGGTTAGCACGATCCCTTGGTGGGAAGAGACCATTCGGAAGGCTTATCTTTAGCCCATGCCAATACTCGTCCTTGTCCGGCATGGGCAGTCGGAATGGAATCTTCAGAACCGTTTTACCGGCGAAACAGATGTCCCCCTTACCGCCAAAGGGCGGGAGGAAGCCTGCGCGGCGGGTGACAAGTTGCGGGGATTAAACTTTTCTCATGCATTTACGTCTCTATTGACGCGTGCGATCGAGACGCTCGAGCTGGTCCTTCAGCATGCGGGCCAGCCTGCTTGTCCGGTGACCCGCGATCCTGCGCTGAATGAGCGGAACTATGGGCGGCTGCAGGGATTGAACAAGGCAGAGGTCGCGAAGGAATATGGCGAGGAGCAGGTAGCCCTCTGGCGGCGCAGCTATACGGTGCGGCCGCCAGGCGGGGAAAGCCTGGCGGATACCGCGGCACGGGTCCTCCCCTACTATCAAGCGGCAATCGAGCCGATCCTGCGGGAAGGGAAAGATGTGCTGATCGTGGCGCATGGGAATAGTCTGCGGGCGCTGATGATGTCGTTGGAAGGGATCAGTGAGGAAGCCATCGCGGAGGTGAATCTGCCGACCGGGGTGCCGCGGCGGTATGAATTCGAGTTCGTGGGTCCACCAACTATGCCGATATTGAAAATTGTCAAGGTGAATTATTTATGATAGTTCCTTTCTTACTAAGCGCGTTGTTGCTGCACGGATCGGGGGAAACGCGATTGACGATCGATGTGAGTGGCCGGACGCGGAGTTTCGTGCTCTTTCAACCTGTCGGGCTCAGCGGTAGCGTGCCGCTCGTCATCGCACTCCATGGCCGCCTCGGAACGGGTAGCGGGATGGAGAAACTCACACATTTCGAGGCGATCGCAGAACGGGAGAAGTTCCTGCTGATCTATCCGGATGGCGTAAAGAAAAGCTGGAATGACGGGCGCGGCACGCCAGCGGAAAAGGAAGGGGTAGATGATGTTGGGTTTATCCGGGCGCTGATCGACAGTGCGGTACGGCATTGTTCCGTCGATCCGAAGCGGGTATATGTGACCGGGATCTCCAACGGCGGGT
>DATMLR010000113.1:0-11411 GCA_035570015.1 Puia sp. | reverse complement strand
GGTGGCCGCGGGGACGGGCGAGGGTGGCCGCGGGAACGGGCGAAGGTGGCCGCGGGGACGGGCGAGGGTGGCCGCGGGAACGGGCGAAGGTGGCGCGATCTTTATCGGCTAAGGACCTTCAGGTCGGTGCGTCTGTTCTTTGCTTTGCCTTCGGGTGTGCTGTTGTCGGCGATGGGCTGGGTGTCGCCCCAGCCTTTGGAGGACAGGCGGGCAGGTGAGATCCCTTTGGCAATGAGATAATCGGTGACGGATTTGGCCCGGTCTTCCGAGAGCTTGAAGTTGTCGGCGGGCTTGCCGGAATTGTCGGTATGGCCGCTGATCTGAATTTTCAGTGTGGGGTTGTCCTTCAGCAACTGGACGATCTCACCGAGCTCGGCGCCGGACTCGGGCTTCAGGTCGAACTTGTTCGGCTCGAAGAAGATGTTCTTCAGGACGATCACTGCGTTCGCAGCGAGAGGCTGCAGCGGGATGTCGATATGGTAGGCAGTGTCGGAGGTGCTTCGGCTTAGTGAAAAGTTCTCGGAAAAGAAGAGATATCCTTTTCGTTTGACTTCAAAAGCATAGTCGCGTCCCTCCGGGAGGGTGATGAGATAGTTGCCGGTTCCGTCGGTTTGGAGGTTGCTGATGACCTGCCGGGTGGCGAGGTCGGTGAGGGCTACGCTGGAAGGCAGGCCTTTTCGGGTGGTTGAGTCGAATACTTTGCCTTTTACCCAGAGGGTTCGGGCGGGACGGACATCCTCCCGCAGTTCGAAAGTATAGAGGTCCAGGCCGCCGCGGCTGTCTGCGCGGTCACTGGCGTAGTAGGCGGTCTTGCCGTCGGCGGCAACGACCAGGCTGCCTTCATCATTGATCGTGTTGATGGGGTAGCCGAGGTTTTCGGGTTTGCTCCAGGTGCCGTCTGGTTGCTTGCGGGTAACGAAAAGGTCATCGCCGCCATAACCGGGATGGCCACTGGAGGTGAAGTAAAGCGTTAAGTTGTCGGCGTGGATAAAGGGTGCGGCTTCGTCGCCGATGGTATTGATGGTTGGGCCGAGGTTTTCGGGTATGCTCCAATGTCCGTTGACGAGGCGATGGCTGACGTAGAGGTCACTGCCGCCGTAGCCATCGGGCTGGCGGCTTGCGAAGTAAAGGTCTTTCTTATCGGGTGAGAGGGAGGGTGATGATTCCCAGAATTCCGTATTGATGCTGTCGCCGAGGTTCTCGGGTGTGCTCCAGCCGTCAGGGGTGAGGTAGGAGATATAAAGGTCACAGCTGCCGTGGCCGTCGGGGAAGTTGCAGCCGGTGAAGATGAGCCATTGGCCGTCCTGGGAGACACTCTGTGCCCCTTCGTTGTTATTGGTGTTGATATTGCCGGGAAGGCTGATAGCGTTGCTCCAGGTCCCGCCCGTCTTGTGTGATATGTAGAAGTCTTCATTGAAATGGTTGACCCGCCGGGTGAAGATGAGGGTGTTCCCGTCGATGGTGATGGTCGGGAAATATTCGCCAACATCGGTGTTGATACTGTCGCCGAGGTTGCGTGGTTCGAATTTGTAGTTGGTGATCGGGTGGGTGGCGGCGTAGTCGAGAGCGAACCGGTAGCACCCGCGGCGGTATTCGCCGGATTTCCGGCTGACCTCATTGAGGTTGGTATCGGTGAGGAAAATGTTGATGGCTTGCAGGGCTCTTGCAAAATCACCTATTCCGGCGAGGTCGATGGAGTAGGGAAGGTTGAAAGGTTTGAAGTAGTTGCTGTCGATGGAGCGGCCTTTCTCATAGTTCTCGATCGCGTGCGGGTAATCCTTGAGCATACCATAGAGGCCGGCAATGGACAGCCACGCACCTTCGTACCTGGGGTCGATCTGAACGGCCTGCTGGAGGAAGCGAATGGCAGCGAGGGTATCGTCGTCCGCCACTTCCATTGCCTTTGAATTGAGGGCCGCGGCTTTCTTGTTGACTTTGTCGGGGTTGTACCTGTATAAGCTGTCGGGCTTGTATTGCGCGCGGGCCGGGAGGAGGTTCGCGAACAGAAGGATCGCAAGAAGAAAGAGAAGCTGGTTTTTCATTCCGGCAAGGTACAAATTTTCGGAGAGCCGGGCAATCAGGGGACGTGGATGTATTTGTGGAGTTGGAGGGAGAAGCGCCACTGGGGGTGAGCTTCGATATAGTCAATGATGAGAGGGGTGACCACGCCCGACCTGCTCCACTCGGGTTGGAGGAAGAGGAGGCAGCTGGGGTTGGTGAGAGCGGCCCATTGCTCGGCCCAGTCGAAGTCGGATTTGTTGTAGACGACCACTTTGAGCTCGCTGGCGACCGGGGCAATGGCGGGAAGGGGGGCTTTGAATTTCTTGGGTGAGAGGCAGATCCAATCCCAGTCGCCGCTGAGGGGCCACGCGCCGGATGTCTCGACATGCGTGGCGAATCCTGCCTGCCTGAGTTGGCGGGTGAGTTCGGTGCAGTCGTGCATGAGGGGTTCACCGCCGGTGATGACCGCGAGGCGGCCGGTGTGTACGGAGGCGGATCGTACGAGTTCGGGTATTGCGTAGCGAGGGTGGCGGGCAGCGTCCCATGAATCCTTCACGTCGCACCAGACACAGCCGACGTCGCAGCCGCCGAGCCGGATGAAATAAGCCGCTTTTCCCTGGTGGAAGCCTTCGCCCTGCAGGGTGTAGAATTGTTCCATGACCGGAAGGGTATGTAGATCAGTTGCCATTTAGTTGTTCGCAGGCGTTAAAAGTATTTTTCATGAGGGCTGCTATGGTCATCGGGCCGACGCCGCCGGGTACCGGGGTGATATAGCTGCATTTGGGGGCGACCTCTGCAAAGTTAACATCGCCTTTGAGGGCGAAGCCGCTTTTTTTGCCGGCGTCGGGGACGCGGGTGATCCCGACGTCGATCACGATAGCGCCGGGTTTGACCATGGACCCATGGACGAATTCAGGTTTGCCGAGGGCAGCTACGATCAAATCGCCCTGCAGGCAGATCTCCGGGAGGTTGCGGGTTTGGGAGTGGCAGGTGGTGACGGTACAGTTGCCGGGCTGAGTATTGGCGCTTAGCAGGATGCTCATAGGCCTGCCGACGATATTACTGCGCCCGATCACGACAGCGTGCATCCCGCGGGTATCGATCTTATAATGTTCGAGCAGCAGGAGGATACCGTGGGGGGTGGCTGAAATGAACGTGGGCAGGCCCTGGACCATTTTGCCGACGTTGACGGGGTGGAAGCCGTCGACATCTTTGGAAGGATGGATGGCGTTGATTACCTTCTCGTCGGAGATATGTCGGGGCAACGGCAGCTGGACAAGGATGCCGTCGACGTCGGTGTCGGTATTCAGTTCATCGATCAGGTTGAGGAGTTTGTTCTCGCTGACTGCGGCGTCGAGGCGTAGGAGGGTGGACTTGTACCCGATCTCGGAGCAGGCTTTGACTTTGGCGGCGACGTAGGTCTCGCTGCCGCCGTCGTTGCCGACGAGTACCGCGGCCAGGTGCGGTATCTTTTTCCCTTCTGTTTGTAATTGAGCGACTTGTAGTTGAAGTTTATCCAGGATTGCTCGCGCGGCGAGCTTGCCGTCTAGTAATTCCATGGGGCAAAGGTAGGGGTAGGGCAAGGAATGACAAAGGTGGGGGTTAGGAGACGCGTTCGCAGGGGAGGGTTAGATGGGTGACGAATGCGATGGATGGTGAGCGTTCAGGAACACTGCAGGGAATAAAATAGATATTCGTTTTTGTTATGTGTTATAAAGATCGAGATAATTCTTTTCGCGTTTCTGTTTTGCCCGGCAAGACCAATTAAAGTATTGAAATATTTATATGATTGTGATTGATATGAAGCGATTTAAGTTTGGGAAGGCTTCGAACGGGCTAGATCTTCGGGGTCTTTTGTTAAAAGGCTTTAACATTTTATTTGGTTGGCAGAAAAAGATAATATAGTTTTAGTTGGACTACGAGGATTACTACACATGAGAAAACTTGCATCTTAGCCCTCAGCGAATCGAAAAAAGCGGCCGACGAACAGTCGGCCGCTTTTGTTAACCAGTGTTTAACATTTCTAACATAACATTTTCTTAAAGAGTAAAATTTTGATTTTCACAATTTTATTCGGGTCTCCCATTTAATGATCTCCAATAGTCACCGCAGGTCTGCATTCGCTGCAGCAACGGCTGCAGTTTGAATGTCTAAAATGTGTTTAATTTGACTTTCTTTAACACATCACACCGGGGTCAATCAAAGGGTGTTAAAGCACTAAAAACAGAGTCACATGCGAAAACTGCTAAACCATTTAGCTGCTTATTACCTTTTTTGTCTACTCAAGGATGACACGCCCGTTTCAGTTTTCCTAATCACTAAATCTTTTAAATAGAGTTCTGCTCCCTATCGGGAATGTCTTTTTTTCATCCAGGTTCATAAATAATCATCTAACTACGAGTAACATGAGAAAAATTGTATCCATGCTTATGGTGCTGATATTTACCTACGTATCGGCATTTTCACAAGCGACAATTATCACCGGGAAAATCACCGACGCTACCGGCCTTGCTGTGCCGTTTGCATCGGTCCGCATCAAGGGCACCAAAGTCGGCGTGAGTGCGGATGCAGAGGGTAATTTTTCCATCAAGGCAAAGGAGGGTGAGACCCTTATCATTTCCGGGACCGGTATCACCAATAAGGAAGTGCCGGTTGCGGGCAGCGGAGCGATGTCGATCGTCGTGGAGCATCACGAAACGAGCATGTCGGAAGTCGTTGTGACGGCGTTGGGTATCCAACGGCAGAGCAAGGAACTCGGATATTCCACGGCCAAGATCAACACCAAGGAGCTGACGCAAGCCAAGGTCATCGATATCTCCACCGGGCTGGAGGGGAAGGTCTCGGGTCTGCAGGTCAACCTGACCAACAACGGGGTCGATCCGGCGACGCGTATCGTTCTTCGGGGGAACAGGTCGATCACCGGGAACAATCAGGCGTTGCTGGTTGTAGACGGCGAGCCGATCGATGATGTAAGTTATATCAGCAAGATCAACCCGGAGGATGTGGAGTCGGTGAACGTGCTGAAAGGCGCCGTTGCCGCGGCGTTATATGGCAGCAAGGCTTCCAACGGGGTGTTGGTCATCACGACGAAGCATGGCACGCACGGCAAGCCGACGATCACTGTCGGAAATACGGTCCAATATAACTCGTTGTCCTATCTGCCGAAGTTGCAGCAGGAATTTGGGTCGTACGGCGGGGAAGGTCCCCCCTACACCAATCCGGATGGAACGGCGAATAACGTTCCTTACGAGAACCAGAGCTATGGCCCGGTCTATAATGGCCAGTTGACGCCGCTGGGTCTCGGGGTGCCGATCTTCAACCCGGATGGTACGGTCAATCACCTCGATACCCTGTTCGTTCCTTTTACGTATAAGGATCCCATCAAGGCCTTTTTCAAGAAGCCCGGCTTTACGAATCAATTCGATGCCTCTTATTCGTCGGGAGATGACAAGGGAACTTTCTACTTAGGTTTTCAAGATGCCATTATCAACGGGATCGTGCCGGAAGATCAATCCCGGCGGGACAACGTACGGTTGAACGGGTCCAGGACCTATCAGAATTTCAAGGCGGAGTACAGCTTTTCCTACAACCAGCGCGCGGACAACACTGCGGGTCTCAGTTATAATCAGACCAATGGCGGGGTTTTCTCGGGCCGGCCCGTCTACTTCGAAGTGCTGAATACGGCAGGCTGGGTTCCGCTCACGGATTTCAAGAATGTGGTGAGCAATCCGCATGCCGATCCCAATGGTTACTATAACGCCTATGCGACGAACCCTTACTGGACGATCGACAATTCCCGGAATAAGCTCAATACCTACGACCTGTTCGGGAATGTGAACTTGTCTTATAAAATCACGCCTTGGCTGTCGGTGAGCGACCGGGGCGGCGTCACGCAGACGACTACCGAGCAAAAGATATACCGCGCGGGAATCACCTTCGCACCCTGGGCGATCGCCGACCCGTGGCAGGCGGGTACGATCCCGGCCAGCCTTCAATACCTGGCGCCGTCTGAATTTGACGAGTCCTTCCTGGAACAGCGCTTGAACAATGACGCTCTTATTGCCTTTAATAAGGATGCAGGTGATTTCTCGTTCAAGGCCCTGGCCGGCTGGAACTATGCGCAACGGTATCAGCGGCTGATCTCGCTGGAAGGTGATAACCTGCAATTCCCCGGCTTCTATAATATCTCGAGCGTGCTGGGTACGCCGGGGTACAATGAGGCATCTTATACTCAACGCGAGTATTCGATCTATGAGGATGCGACGATCGGCTGGAAGGACTATCTCTTCCTGCATTTGTCCAATAGGGACGAATGGAACTCGGTGTTGGATGCGAGCAAGTGGCATTTTGAATATCCGGGCGTTGATCTGTCGTTTGTCTTCACGGATGCCATCTCCGGGATGAAAGACAGCCGGGTCCTGTCTTACGGGAAGATCAGCGGTGGGGTAACAAAAGTTTCGAATATCAACCTCGGCGGGAACCCATATGGTACTTATTCGCTGATCAATACATTCAACCCGCCGACCGGCTTCCCATTCGGCAATATCGGCGGCTATTCCCAGTCCAACACGTATCTGAACCCCCTCATCAAGCCTGAGTCGACGACAGAGGAAGAAGGAACGGTTGAGCTGGGTTTCCTGAACAACCGTATCAATTTCAAGGGGGTCTATTATAATAGTGTAACGAAGAACCTGAACCTGACGGCTGAGATCTCGGCGGCGACGGGCTTTGCAAATAAGGTGATCAACGCGGGCCAGGTGACCAACAAGGGAGTCGAGTTCGACGTAAATGCAACGGTTGTCAAGACCAGAAGCGTTACCTGGAATGTAGGCGTCAACTATGCGCACTATCAAAACCGGATCGACCAACTGTTGACGGGCGTGAACCAATTGCAGATCGGCAGCTTCACCGGTGGTCTGGGCGGTGGGATCTTCGCGGTCAAGGGGAAGCCCTACCCGGTCATCGAAGCGACCGACTGGCTGCGGGATTCCAGCACCGGCAAGGTCATTGTGGATCCGGTTACCGGGATGCCGTCGATCGATCCCAACAACAAGATCTATGGCAATACGAACCCCACGGACATTCTGGGGATCACCTCCTCTGTTTCGTATAAAGGCTTTACGTTGTCCGCGGTGGCCGAATATCGCGGCGGCAATGAAATCATGAATGAAGCCGGCGTACAGCTGGATTTCACGGGGGTGTCGTATCACTCAGCCGAGAATGGTCGTCAACGTTTCATCTTCCCGAATTCCGAAGTACTGGAAGGGGGTAAATATGTCCCCAATACCAGCGTTGCGGTTAATAACGGTGGAAATATCGGCGGCGCCGGTTTCTGGCCGTTGGTCTATACATCGGGTGTGAGCACGCCTTATATTACGAGTGCGGCATTCTGGAAACTCCGCGAAGTAGCGCTGAACTATGAGGTGCCGGCCTCCGTGCTTGGTCATGTCAGCTTTATCAAGAAGGTCGTGGTCGGAGTAAATGGGCGGAATCTGCTGATGTTCCGGCCGAAGTCAAACTTCTGGTCCGATCCTGAGTTTGCGGATGATAATTCCAATGCGACGGGTAAGACCTCTGAATACCAGACACCGCCCACGCGGATCTGGGGTGGTAACATCATTTTCACCTTCTAATTCAAAGAATCAAAATCATAACAATGGCAAAATATTTGAATATGAAACGAGTAATGATTGCGGTTCTTGTGCTAGGCCTGTTTGCGAGCGGGTGTACAAAATCGCTTGAAGGATTAAATACGAATCCGAACCAGCCGACGGTGGTAACGCCGAATGTGGTCCTGTCTGCAGCGCTGGTTGGAACAGGGTCGGACATGGCGAACGACTTTATCAACCTGCCGTGCTGGATGGGTTACTGGTCTCGTAGCGGCAACTATGTTCCGGACGTTCAGACGGAGACCTACAATATCTCCAATAACTATGCGAACCAGGAATGGCTCAATATGTATGGTAATCTCAGCAATTACAACTATATCGAGGGTCAGGGCCGGGCAACTGGCGATCCGTTCTACATCGGGGTGTCGAAGGTGATGGAAGCTTTTATCTTCTCGCAGCTGGTAGATGCCTTCAATAATGTGCCGTATACACAGGCCTTCCAGGTGGCCACGAATGTCACCCCGAAATACGATGATGCGCAGACGATCTATAATACGTTGGTGGCCGACCTGGACAGCGCATTTTACTGGTTGGATTCCGCCAAGAGCTTCTACGCCAACACAGCCACGGGCGTCCAGATCAGTACGGACAATCAGTATGACCTGATCTATGGCGGCTCGAGGGCCGAAGGCTCGAGCGACCCGGGCACGCGGATGGGGTTGTGGGAACAGTTCGCCAATACAGTGAAGCTGAAGCTACTGATGCATCAGTCGCAGGTGGCGGCGCAGCAAACCTTTATCACCAATGAAATCGCTGCCACGTTGAGCTACGGATTTATCGGCGCAGGTGAGGGAGCTGCGGTCAACCCGGGTTACCAGGCTTCGACCAATAAAGACAACCCCTTCTTCGGCCAATTCTACACGGTGACAGGCTCGACGACTACGACGCAGAACTACTACCGGGCGGATACGTATGGGGTCAATTTCTATCTGAATACGAATGACAACAATCGCGGGCCTTTGTTCTATTCGACAGTCAACGGTACAATCGCGGGCAACAACGAAGGCGATCCTAACTCGCTGCCGAACAGCAGTACATCGGCCGTTGGACCGGGTTTGTTGCAGGGATATACCCAGGATGAGTGGATCATGTCCGACTTCGAGGCGCTGTTCCTGGAGGCGGAAGCTGTTCAGCGGGGCTGGATAGTTCAGCCCACCCTGCCGACGGCGCAAACGCTTTATCAATCGGCGATCACGCAGAGTTTCGTCTATCTGTATGGTAGCGGCAATTCTTCGCAGGCTATGACGGATGCTGCGACCTATTATTCGCAGCCGATTGTCGATGTAGGCTGGGCGTCGTCGCCCAATGCATTGGAGGCTATCCTAACTCAAAAGTGGGCGGCATTGAACGGGATCGACTGGTTCGAGGCTTACTGTGATTACCGCCGTACCGGGATTCCCAATTTGCCGATCACGGCGTCGCCGACGCATCTGCAGCCGCAGATCCCCGTGCGTTTCCTGTACCCTCAAAGCGAGCTGAATACCAATGGGGCGAATGTGCCGCAGCTTCCTCAGGCAGCACAGTTCTCTTCAAAAGTATTCTGGAACCAGTAAGTCAATCACTCTAAATTCTGTTTAAATGAAATTTCTGATAAATACAAAAACGATTACCCTGGGATTGATGGGCTCGGGTATTTTATTGTTCAGTTCATGTCTGAAGGATACGGGGCCGGTAGAGGATTTCTCGACCAGCCCTCCTGTGATCAGCTTCCAGACGGATGGCCAGGGCGCGACCGCTGCCAACGTGACGGTTTCAAAGACCAGCAGCCAGTCTACGCCATCGGTGGATAGCGTGGAATTGTCGCTTGGTGTTGCCAGTCTCTACCTCAAGACGTCGGTGGCGGTGTCGGTAAGTGCGCAGCAGGCAACGCTGGATGCGTTCAATGCGGCAAATGGGACGAATTTCGTGTTGTTGCCTGCGGCGGATTATGCGCTCCAGAACAACGGCAGCGAAACGATTCCGGCGGGAAAGAACCTGCAAAACTTTGGGGTTTCGTTCTTTGGTTCTTCGATCGATCCGACCCAGAGCTATGCGTTACCACTGACGATCACGGCCGCATCGGGTGGCGGGTCAATAGTGGCGTCTAATTTGAACCAATTTGTGCTGATTATAGGTCTCCAATAGCGATTGGGGCATTGATGGAGGGGCCGTCCCGGACAGAGTCCGGGACGGCCTTTCTTTGGTGGACAGCCGATGTTTTGTGCCTTATATTTGTTGAAAATTATAATATGGCGGATCAACAGTTACCGAACAACCAGTTGAATATAGAGATCAGTGAGGAAGTGGCGGAGGGGCAATACGCCAACCTGGCGATCATCACGCATTCGCATGCGGAGTTTGTGATCGATTTTGTCAATGTGATGCCGGGGACGCCAAAGAGCAAGGTGCGGTCCAGGATCATCCTGACGCCACAACATGCAAAGCGGTTCATGAAGGCGCTCGTGGAGAATGTGGGACGATTCGAGGCGGCGAATGGGAAGATCCAGGATTTGGAGGAGGTGCAGCTTCCCCTGAATTTCGGGGGGCCGACGGCGCAGGCGTAGGTTACAGAAGGCCTTCGTCAGCGAAGCTGAAATAGTCTTGAGCGCCAACGATTATATGGTCTAATAGTTTGATATCCAGATAATTAGCTCCTTCTTTAATCCGAACGGTAAGGATCTCGTCCGCGCGGCTGGGTCGAACGCTTCCGGAGGGGTGATTGTGGGCGACGATGATACTGACTGCTGCTTCGCGGAGGGCGGTCTTGAAAATAATGCGGGGGTCGACGTAGGTAGCAGTGATACCGCCCCGGCTGATGATCTCTTCGTGTTTGAGCCGGTTGGCCTGATCAAGGTAGAGAACGGCGAATACTTCATGGGGGTAATCTGCGAGGAGGGGCTGGAGATAAACGGCGCCGGCTTTGGCGTCTTTGAAGACGGGCTTTGCGGGGTTGCGTCCGGCATGCCGGCGGCGGCCGAGCTCAAAAGCGGCAACGAAGGCGGCGGCTTTTGCTTTTCCGAAGCCTTCGAGCTTTAATTTCAGCAGGTCCTGGACAGAGCATTTCGCGAGGGTCCGGAGGTCGGAGTCGCTGTTTTGGAGGATCTGGCGAGCCAGGTCCATGGCGTCATGGCGGGGGGAGCCTTTTCCGATCAGGAGGCAGAGCAATTCGGTGTCGCTAAGGGCTTCGGGGCCCTTGATTATCAGCTTTTCACGAGGTTGATCCTCTCTAGCCCAGTTTTTAATGGCCCGATGATCGGGCTGGATAATTGGCCCCGAGGCTTGCATAATCCAATATTAACTATTATTTTGTGTTTTGAAGCGGGAAAGTGAAATACCGAAGGCATTTTTCCGTTAATCCGTACTATTAATACTGAGCAAGCGCTCAGCCTTTGAAAACTTTTAATCTAAGATCCAATGAAACGCTCAACCTTCAATGCAATCGGTGGCTGGCAGCCGTTGTTCTTCTGTGTCGGCATGTATGTAGTCGCCCTCTTCTTCTCGATTTTCGTATGTTCTTCCATCTTCTATGTTGTCAATTCGAGACCGGCTTCGAAGGCGGTTGAAAAGACAGCTGTAGCAAGCTCTGCCAAGGTGCAGCAGCTGGCGTCGGTCAATTAAGAGGGGCCACCAAAGGGGGTTACTTAAAAACGAATTTACAGGCCGTCCGACATGCGCGGACAGGCCTCTTTTTGTGTAAGTGGATTCCTTATCTTCGCGCCATACTTTTATTATATGCAGCATATAGCCAAGATCTTTTCCGGT
>DATMLR010000112.1:0-3406 GCA_035570015.1 Puia sp. | reverse complement strand
TCAATGAATATCTCGATGAGTTGAAGAAGCTGCGTACTTTTGCGCCATGCTAAAATCAACACTTATCCGGGCGGCAGAGGCAGGCGCAGCGGTTATGCAACGGTATTTTCAGGGAGAGTTTTTGATCTCCAACAAGGAAGGCGTAAACAACCTGGTCACGGAAGCGGATCATGCTTCAGAAAAAGCCATTTTCGAGGTCATTCGGCACGATTTTCCCGATCATTATCTTCTGAGCGAAGAATCGGGTGAGGTCGTCATGGATTCGAGTTTTAAGTGGATCATCGATCCTATCGACGGTACGGTCAATTTTGCCCATGGTCTCCCGATCTGCTGTGTTTCGATCGGGATCGAGCAGGAGGGCGAGATGATCATGGGGACGGTTTACAATCCGTTTATAAAAGAATTCTATTTCGCGCAGCGGGGATATGGCGCCACCCTGAATGATAAAAAGATTGCCGTCAGCGAAGAACAGTCTGTATTGACATCCTGTCTGGTCACGGGTTTCCCTTATACCTATCTGGATCAGCCCAATGGCCCGCTGGAGGTATTCTCCCGGCTGATCCGTGCGGGGGTGCCGGTCCGGCGCCTGGGATCGGCGGCGATGGATCTTTGCTGGGTGGCGGCCGGCCGATTCGACGGGTTCTATGAGCATAAGCTGAATGCGTGGGACAGCGCGGCGGGGTTTCTGATCGTCGAGGAAGCGGGAGGAAGGGTGTCGGACTTCACGGGCGGGCCCTATTCTCCATACCAGCCGCATATTATTGCCACAAATGGCAGGATCCATGATGAGTTGGTATTGGTGGTGAATGACCGGCATCCGGAATTGACACCCGTTAATAAAAAAGTATGAGCGAACCCAGAACCGAAATATCATCCCTTGGAGAATTCGGATTGATCGACCGGCTCACAGCGAATATCGAAATAAAAAATGCGTCGACGCTCCTCGGCGTTGGCGATGATGCCGCCATTATCGACCATTTCGGCCGTCAAACTGTCGTCAGCACCGATCTGCTGATCGAAGGGGTACATTTCGACCTGGTTTATACCCCGCTGCAGCACCTGGGGTACAAATCGGTGATCGTGAATCTGAGCGATATCTATGCCATGAACGCGACGCCCACCCAGATTACGATGGGACTCGGCGTGAGCAACCGGTTCAGCGTTGAGGCTCTTGATGAATTCTACGAAGGGGTGTATGCCGCATGCGAATCCTATGGTGTGGACCTCGTCGGCGGCGATACGGTTTCGTCGAAGAAGGGTTTCATAATTTCCGTCACCGCCATTGGGGAAGTCGCGCCCGATCGATACGTGCGCCGCAGTACAGCCCGGAAGGGCGACCTCCTTTGCTGTACGGGTGATCTTGGGGCCGCCTATATTGGGCTGATCCTGCTGGAGCGGGAAAAAAAGATCTTCCTGGAAAGTCCCGACGTAAAGGCCGACCTGGAAGGCGAAAAATATGTGATCGGCCGGCTGCTGAAGCCGGAAGCCCGAAAGGATATAATCGAGTTCTTCCAGCAGGCGGGTCTTACGCCGACTGCGATGATGGATATCAGTGACGGGCTCAGCTCGGAAATCCTGCATATCTGCCGGCAAAGCAATCTGGGGTGCGTCCTGTATGAGGAGAAGATCCCCATAGCAGAGGAGACCCGGAATGCGGCCTTCAAGTTCGAGCTGGACCCGACGGCCTGTGCGCTCAGCGGCGGGGAGGACTACGAACTGCTGTTTACGATCGCCCAGGAAGACTACGAAAAGCTGGTGCTAAACGAGCGGGTAAGCGTGATCGGCTATATGACCGAACCGGAAAATGGAAAAAAGATAATTACCAGGGGTGGCAATACGTTTGATATTACGGCGCAGGGGTGGAACGCCTTTGCATCCAAATAACAATGAATAAACTCGACTCTCTTCTCATATTATTCTTTTCCGTTATCCTTTTCTCCTGCGGAGCGTCGAACAAGGGGTTCAGCCCCGACCACAAATATTCGCCGGAGGAACTGAAAAAGGACTACCGGGTATTCCGCGGAACGCTGGAGGCCTGGCATCCCAGTCTGTACTGGTACACTCCGCGGGACAGCATGAACTATTATTTCGAGGCGGGGTATGCGGCACTCAAGGATTCGATGACGGAGCCCCAGTTCAGAAAGGTGCTCTGCTATATCATCGCACGGGTCCGTTGCGGTCATACTTCCATCGCTGCGTCCAAAGCTTATGCGCACTACCTGGATACGGCCCGGCTCCGCCAGTTCCCGCTCACGCTGAAATGGTGGGACGACACCATGGTGGTTGCGGCTAATCTGAACCGGCATGACTCTATCCTGAAGAGAGGTACGCTGATCTACAGCATAAACGGCCGGACAGCCCGGGAGCTGACCGATACGATCTTTCCATATATCGTTACCGACGGGTATAATCTGACGGGAAAATACCAATACCTGAGCTCTGGCCTCCATTTTTCTTCCTGGTATAAGGACATTTTCGGGTATGATTCCGGCTATGACATCCGCTACAGGGATACCGCCGGCAATGTCGGGGAGACGTATATCCCGATCTATGATCCCCGCGCCGATACACTGCGCAGAAGCCTGGGGCGCGAGCTGATGCCGGGAACGGACCAGCCGAGGCCCGGTCAGCGGCGACGGATGAGGCCGCCCGATCATCGGACCCGCAAGGCGAGGGAGCTCCTGTTCACACGCAGCTTGCAGTTGGACACTGCGAGCCAATCGGCCTTTCTGACCCTCAATACCTTCGAAGGCGGTTATCATCTCAAGCGCTTCTTCCGAACCACCTTCCATACGCTGCGGGAAAAACAGGTGAAAAACCTGGTGATCGATGTCCGGACCAATGGCGGCGGGAATGCAGAGATTTCGACGATGCTTACCCGGTACCTGGTCAACCGGCCATTTAAGTTCGCGGATTCGCTTTACACCGTCAGGTGGCACAGTAAATATGACCGGTATATCCAACACGGATTCATCTATGACGTTCTGACCATATTCACCAGCAGAAGGCATTCGGACGGATACTATCATTACGGCCATTTCGAGGACCGCTACTATTCGCCCATCCAGAAGGATCATTTCGACGGGTCGATCTATGTCCTGACCGGTGGTTATTCCTTTTCCGCTACTTGTTTGTTCGCCGGCGCGCTGAAGGGACAATCCAATATTACGATGGTGGGGGAAGAGACGGGCGGCGGCTATTATGGAAATACGGCCTGGATGATCCCCGACGTTACGCTGCCGGTCACGGGCATACGCTTTCGGCTTCCGCGATACCGGCTGGTGGTGGACCGCAACCGCGTAAAGGATGGCCGGGGGATTTTACCGGATGTGCCGGCCCTGCCCAGCGTAGAGGCGCTCAGCAAGGGTCTTGACTTCAAGACTGCTAAAGTAAAGGAGTTGATCAG
>DATMLR010000111.1:0-12853 GCA_035570015.1 Puia sp. | reverse complement strand
GAGGTGCGGTATGACCAGCGGCATACGGTCCTCAAAATGAAGTTCATCGACATGAAGACCATCCGGGTGCTCTGTTCGCAGCAGACCCTGGCGGAGGCCGAGAAATATCTCCGCACCCAGCGGGCCCAGATCGAATATGCCCGGGATGAAGTTGTCAAAGCCTCCGTCGAGATTGACGGTCAGGTTTACCAGGTGGTTATCCGGAAGAATGAAGAGCGCAATTTCGACACAAGCAGCGACTTTGACGACACCGCGCATCCCCTGTGCCTGCCGAAGGTGATTGTCCTGTTGCAGCTGCTGCATGCGCATGGAGCCTATTATTTCGAGAGCATCCGGAACTGGGATAAGGAGAAGAACAAACTCCTGGAGGCATATGGCTATTCCCTCACGGACGATCTGAAAGGAAAGTTTGAGTTCAGTTATAAAGACGGGAAACCATTTTTGCGGGTGCTGGATACTTCGATCAAACGCTTGGCGCCGGTGGCGAGCAGCCGGCCGCGGCAAGTGGAAGCAGAAGAGCCGGCGGTGGTAGTCCAGGAGGAAGATAAGGCGATCGCCAATCTCCAGCGGGTAGGCGTCGTCTTCCTGTTCAACCACGAAGGGTTTCCGGGTTTTGCGCTGGACGCGGTGGCGGGTGAGAGCAACGAAGAACAAACCGGGTATATCGGAAAGGCCGAGAAAATGGACCTGACCAAGTTCATCAACGCAGAGCCCTTTCCGGAATACGACCGGCAGCTGATCCCTTTCCTGCGGAAGATGCAGGGTCAGGAGATCAATAAATATCTGAACCGAAATTCCCCGTTCAGCGGGATTTGGGAAAATATCATTCATCATGAAGAGGACGACCTCCCGGAAGAGACCAAGAAACTCATGGTCGAATACCTGCACCCAAAGCTGAAGAAATTGTTCTCGGAGGTGAATTCAAGCCCTTTTGTCTTCTATCTCAACGGACACAAGCCATTCAAAACGGCCAACCTCCAGCCGATGGGGATCTCGTCAGATGTCATCACCCCACAGTTCAGCGTGAGCTCCGGCCCTGACGGATTCGAAGTCTCCTGTTTTGTGAAGATCAATGGGCAGGCAGTGGATATCGCCCGTAACGAGTGTGCCAGTCCGGTCATCTTCCTGTACAACAACAACGGGTATTTGTGGAACCGGCCGGAGGATATCGCGCTGGTCGAAAAGTTTGCGGGGAAGGAGAGCTGGATCATCAGCCGGGAGGACTGGCCGGCGCGCATGCGGGACCTCATCCTGCCGCTCACCCGGGAGTATGCCGTAGATTTCGATCCGGAACTGGTGCGGGAAGTGCGAGACGGAGATCCCGAACGAAAGCTGTTGTTACAGGAGAAGGGGGACTCCCTGGTCTTCCAGCCCCTGTTTTCCTATAAAGGGTTCGAGACCCGACCGGGCGGGAAAGATGAGATCGTGGTCCCGGATGGCCACCAGGTTCTGCTCGTCCACCGGAACAAGGAAGCGGAGATGCAGTTCTTTCGCAAGCTGGAATCGCTGCATTCGCAGTTCATCCGGCCGGAGGGGTCGCAGAGCCTGGCACTCAAGGGCACGGATGTCCTCAAGAACAACTGGTTCTTTCTTTTTGTGGATGCGATGGAGGAAATGAAGGTGCCGGTATATGGCTTCGACGCACTGAAGAACTTCCGTTTTAATACGGCCAAGCCGCAGACAAAGATCCATATCAGCAGCAATACCGACTGGTTCGACGCCCGTGTGGACATCGTGTTCGGGGATCAGAAGGTCACGATCGCAGATGTGAAAAAAGCCTTGGGAAACCGGCAACAATTTGTTCCCTTACATGACGGGACGCTCGGCGTGCTGCCGGAAGAGTGGATAAAAAAGTACTCGCTCCTTTTCCGGGTCGGGGAGGGAAAAAGCAATCAATTGCGGCTTTCCAAATATCATATGAGCGTGATCGACGAGCTCTATGACAACCGCAATGAGGAGGAGTTGATCATCAGACTGGAGGAGAAGTACGAGCAGCTCCGGGAATTCAACCGCATCCGGGAGGTGCCCCCGCCGGAGCATCTGCTGCCGATCCTGCGGCCCTACCAGGTACATGGGTTCCATTGGCTGAACTATCTTCAGGATGTCAACTGGGGCGGGATCCTGGCGGACGACATGGGTCTTGGAAAAACGATCCAGGCCCTTTCCTACCTGCAACATTTCCGGGATACAAATAGCCGGCTGCTGGCGCTGGTCGTTTGCCCGACGACATTGATGTTCAACTGGGAGAATGAGATAAAGAAATTCACCCCATCGCTGACCTATCATATCCACCACGGCGGGGACCGCACCCGCAACAAAGAAATGCTGTCGGGATACAATGTCATCATTACTACCTATGGGACCCTGCGCAGCGATATCAAGCTGCTGCTGGAGCTGAACTTCGATTATGCCGTCCTCGACGAATCGCAGGCGATCAAAAACCCTTCGAGCAAGGTCACCAAGGCGGCCTGTCTGTTGCAGGCAAAACATCGGCTTTGCATGAGCGGCACGCCGTTACAGAATAATACCTTCGACATTTTTGCCCAGATGAATTTCCTGAACCCCGGGATGCTGGGGAGCCTGGAATTCTTCCGGCAGGAGTTTGCCGTGCCGATCGATAAATTCGGGGAGCAGGACCGGAAGGAACACCTGCGCAAGCTGTTGTATCCCTTTATTCTTCGACGGACCAAGGAGCAGGTAGCCAAGGATTTGCCGGAGAAGACGGAGACGATCCTTTTCTGTGAAATGGAGGATGAACAGCGGAAAGTCTATGAGGCTTACCGGAACGATTACCGCGATAAGATCCTAGGTACGATCGAGACGCAGGGTATCCAGCGGTCGCAGCTGACGATCCTGCAGGGGTTGATGAAGCTGCGGCAGATCTGCGATTCGCCGGCAATCCTGAATGAGACGGATAAATACCCGAACAATTCCATCAAGCTGGATGAATTGGCCCGGGAGATCGCGGAAAATATCGGGGACCACAAAGCACTTGTCTTCTCACAGTTCCTGGGAATGCTGGCCCTGATCCGGGAAAGACTGAAGGAGCTGGATGTCAAGTACGAATATTTCGATGGAAGCACGTCGGCCACCGAGCGCGAACGGGCCATCCAAAGCTTTCAGAACGATGACAGCTGCCGCGTATTCCTGATCTCGCTAAAAGCCGGCGGGGTCGGTCTGAACCTTACCGCCGCGGATTATGTCTATATCGTCGATCCGTGGTGGAATCCGGCGGTAGAGCAACAGGCCATCGACCGGACCCATCGGATCGGGCAGACAAAAAATATCTTTGCTTACCGGATGATCTGCAAAGACACGATCGAAGACAAGATCCTGCAATTGCAGGAAAAGAAGCGGATCCTCGCCAGGGACCTGATCGCGGATGACGACGGATTTGTGAAGAGCCTTAGCCGGGCCGATGTAGAGTATCTTTTCTCATAATTTACCGATAAAATTCAGATCAGTGGCTCTTCCTGACCCTACCGGCCGGTTATTTTGCCACTGGTAACTTATACGCGGCCTGGCCCGGAAATGGCATGTTAATTTAGCATTATGAGTAAGTATGTCTTCTTGATGGTATTTATGGGATTGATTTACGCAACTCCTTCATTCTCACAGACCCGGGGATCGGTGAGGGGGGTGATCGCGGATAGTAACGCAAACAGCCAGCCCCTTCAGAATGCAACCGTTTCGGTCCGGCCGTTGGGTGCGGACTCGACACAGGCGGAATATGCGGTGTCCAACAAACAGGGGGCTTTCGTATTCCGCGGGCTGCCGGTTGGCCAATACTTCATCCTGATCACCTACGAAGGATATGCCCATATCGGCAGGAATATCCGGATCGCAGACAGCAGCGCCAATGTAGATCTCGGGACGGTCCTTTTGCAGCGGAGCGACGAGGTGCTGGAGGCGGCAATCGTGCAGCGGCCCCCGATGGGGATCAGGAAGGACACGGTCGAATACAACGCCAGCCTTTTTGCGACAAAACCGAATGCCACGGCAGAGGACCTGTTGAAGAAAATGCCGGGGGTTACCGTGGACAACAGCGGGAACGTGACCGCCCAGGGGGAGACCGTACAGCGGGTGCTCGTCAATGGCAAAAAATTCTTCAGTGACGATCCAAAGATGGCGACCCGCAACCTGCCGCCCGACGTGATCGACAAGATCCAGGTTTTCGACGACCTGAGCGACCAGAGCAAGTTCACGGGATTTGACGACGGCAACCGGGTCAAGACGATCAATATCGTCACCAAGAAAAATATGCGGAAAGGCTATTTCGGCAAGTTCGTCGGCGGCGACGGGACGGATCAGGATTATGACGAAAGCTTGAATCTGCATCGGTTCTGGGGCGACAACCAGGTTTCCGTTCTCGGTCAGGGGAATGACGTCAACAAACAGAACTTCACAGCCCAGGATATTTTTGGCGGCGGTGGCGGCCGACGGGGCGGTGGCGGTGGCGGCGGCGTGGGCGGCGGCGGCGGTGGGACCAACTCTGCCGGGGCGTCGGGTGCGGCTACCAGCTTCCAGTCCGCGGGCTTGACCACGGTCTGGGGCGGCGGTCTCAACTACAAGAACACGATCGACAGCGGAAAGATCGACATCTATGGCAGCTATTTTTACAATTTCGAGCACACCGTCAATAAGATCACGGACAGCTCCAGCAACAATATCCCCACCAGCGATGGCTTGAGTGACAGTACGACCAATTCGAGCGGCAATTCTTACAATGTCAGCCGGATCCAAAGTCACCGGATCTACTTTAACCTCGAAGACCGGTTCGACAGCAATAACTCCTTGATCTTCCGCCCCAATATCATCTTCCAGCATAGCTATCCAAGCGGTTCATCCTTTTCGACCCTGCTCAACGAAAACGGGCAGGTCTATACGGAGAATGCGCATACGTCCAGCAGCAATACCGGCTTCTCGATCCCCAATGCAGACCTGCAGTTCCGTCACCGGTTTGCCAAACAGTTCCGGACCATCTCACTCGATATCAGCGGATCGGCGAGTGTCAACAATGGATATGGTTATCTTCAGTCCGCGGACAGCTTCTACCAGCCGCCGTCGGGACCATCCGGCATCAACCTGAATCAATACTATACTGATTCGCTGCATTCCATCAATATCGTCCCTACGCTATCCTATACCGAGCCCCTATCCAAACATTCCATCCTGCAACTGAATTACAGCCACAATTATACCCATAGCCGGACAATCAACAACACCTATGACTTTGTGGATTCCCTCAAGCAGTATTCGCAATTCGATAGCGTGTTCAGCAACTCGTACACCTTCACGTCGAATGCGGATAATGTCTCGCTGGCCTGGCGGCTGCAGGAGGAGAAATATAACCTGTCGGTAGGCTCGGGCGTTCAGTGGATGACGTTCACCAGCGACAATACGACTAAAGATATAACAGTATCCCGCCCCTATACGAATTTCACCCCAACGGTCAACTTTTCATACAATTTCTCGTCGACCCAGCATTTCCGGCTGAACTATTCCGGGCGGACCGGTACGCCGTCGGCGGCGCAGTTGCAGCCTATAATGACTACGTCGGACAGTATTAACTATCAGCTGGGTAATCCGGACCTGAAGCCCCAGTTCTCCCAATCCATCCGGATGTTATACGCATCGTTTGACCCGTCCACCAAAAAGGTATTTTTTGCTACGGTGAATGCCAGCATGATCCAGAATGACATTCAGTCGCTGCAGTACAACCGGTCGAACGGCGGCACGGTCAGCACGTATACGAATCTGAACGGGACGTACAACCTGTCGGGGTATATTAACTATGGGTTTCCGCTGAACCGGCCCAAATCGAATATGAATTTCATCACAAACGTCAATTATTCCCAAAGTCAGACCGAGCTTTCGTCGGATTCGACCGTCGGACCGTTCACGCATCTGTATACCCGGAACACCACGCTGGGTGAAACGATCTCCTGGACCACCAATATCAAGAAGAATTTCGACATGAACGTGAGCGCGAAGTCTTCTTATACGATCCCTACGCATAGCGGGTTTCAAACGGGTAATTCCAAGAGCCAAAGCAGTTCGAGCCTGAATTATTTCAGCGAAGTCGTATCCACCGAATTCACCGCCTATACGAACAGCGGATGGCTGATCGCGGCAAGCTTTGATTATACGTACACCTATACGCACTCCTCCAGCTACAATGTGAGCGCGCCGATCCTGACGCCCAGCGTTGCGAAGCAATTCTTCAAAAAGAAGAACGGCGAGCTCCGGCTGACCATCTTCGACTTGCTCAATCAGAATACGCTCGTCAGCAAATCGGTAGGTACAAACACCTCCTTCACCCGGAATAACGTCCTCTCCCGGTACGCCATGCTGACCTTTACGTACAACCTGAATAATTTCCCCTCGTCGCAGAACCGGCGCGGGCAGTTCCCGGGCTTTATGGGCCGGCCTCCGGGTGGGGGTCCTCCGGGGGGCGGTTTCCGCGGCGGGCCGTTGTATCCAATTGATTAACAAGGAGTAAGGCCCAAAATAGTAGTTTTTCTATTGCAAAGGACCGGAAAGGGTTGTACCTTGCTACAAATCCCTTCTATGAGAAGTACCATTCTCAACCTTACTCCTGTGCTGCTGTCCGCTACGCTGTGTGCGCCGTCCGCCACACTCTGCGCGCAGGGGGTTTTTTCCAATAAGACCCAGGTCGTATTGGAGAAGGTAATCCAGGATTATCCCAACCATTTTTATAACATCAAAGGTGAGCTGATCGGTCAGGCCTTGCAGTCATCGCGGTACAAGTCCACGCTGCAATTGCCGGGCGCCCAGTCGACCGTCGTCACCGTCTCCACCGGCAGCCGGGGCTCGGACTGGTCCTGTATAGTCCTCCAGACGAAGAATTTCACGGAGGCAAGGGATCGGTTTGCGACGATCTATGGACAGCTGAGCAACAGCATCATTACTGCCAGCGGTCAAAAGACCTTTATTCTCTCCGGTCAGTACGAGACGCCTACGGAGGACCGGAAATCCACCGCTATCGTCTTCTCCCTACTTCCGGGCGTCGGTGAGATGAAAAAGTTGAAAGTGGAATTGGCGCTTCGCCAGGAGCAAAGTGAGTGGAAGATCGAGCTAAGCGTCGAAGATAAGGAGGAGGCCCAGGGCGCCCTCACCGCCAATTAAACCATCAAAGTAAAATCGCGGAGCACGCCGTCGATCTCTTCCAGGCGGAAGGGTTTGGAGATGTATTTGTTCATTCCCGCTTCCAGACATTTCTCGCGGTCGCCTTTCATGGCATCGGCCGTGAGGGCAATGATCGGCAGGTTGCACCAGGGCTCAGGCATCTGTCGGATATGCCTGGTGGTCGTGTAGCCGTCCATCTCCGGCATATTGACATCCATGAAGATGATTGACGGCTCGCAATGGGGCAGGCGTTCAAGGGCTTCCCTGCCGTTGCTGACCTGGATCACTTCAAAACCCATCCTTCGCAACACCTCCGTGATCAGCAGCATATTGATGGGATCGTCATCGGCCACCATGATGCTGGTGGGTTCGGAGATCTTCTCTACCGTACTGGCCGGCATGGAATGGTGGTTGACTTCTGATTGGAGGTTGCCGTCGTACATGGATAGCAAGGTGGCATGGAGCTCGTGGATCTTGACCGGCTTGGACAGAAATTTGGTAATCCCAACCTTGACGGCCTCATGCTGGTAGATGTTCTTTTCAACGGCGGGTAGCATGAGAATACTTGGCATGTGCTTACCGGGGAAAAGCCTGTTAACCTCCCGGACAAGTGCAATGCCATCCATACCGGGCATATGGTGATCGGTCAGCATGAGGCTGTACGGTTCCTTCTTCTGCCGGGCTTCTTTCAGTTTCTGCAGGGCGATAGCGCCGGAGGAAGCGATATCGGCGGGGATGTGGAAATGGCTCAGGATCTCCTGCACGAGCAGGAGATTGCTGTTGTTGTCGTCGACGATCAGGACCCTCTGCAGCATGGGCTTCCGGGGAAGCTGGACTTCGGGTTGTTCGTTGGCCACCTGCAGGACGAGGTGGAGGGTGAAGGCGCTGCCTTTTGCGGGCTCGCTTTCCACCGTAAGGTAGCCGCCCATGAGCTCGGCCAGACTTTTGGAGATGGTGAGTCCCAGACCCGTACCCCCGTATTTGCGGGTCGTTGACGTGTCGGCCTGCGTAAAGCTTTCGAATATCTTTTGCATCTTTTCCTTACGGATTCCGATGCCGGTGTCTTTTACTTCAATAGCCAGCTTTATAAAGGTCTTGCCGCCCTGCTGGTAGGTGGTATCGCTTTTACGGATTGAGACCATGATCTCGCCGGCACTGGTGAACTTGATGGCGTTCCCCAGCAGGTTGACGACGATCTGCCGGATGCGGACGGGGTCGCCTACGAATTGGGATGGGATGGAGGGATCGAGGTGATAAAGCATTTCCAGCTTTTTCTCAAAGGCCTTGATGGTCAGCATGTCGATCGTCTCTTCAATCAGCTCGTCGAGCTTGAACAGCGTATTGTCGATGAGCAGCTTGCCGGCTTCGATCTTGGAGAAGTCGAGTATATCGTTGATGATCTCCAGCAGGCCGTAGGCCGACTTCTTGACGTTCTGGAGATAGTCGCGCTGGGACTTTTGGAGCTCGGTGGTCAGGACGAGATCGGTGAAGCCGATAATCCCGTTGATCGGCGTCCGGAGCTCATGGCTCATATTGGCCATAAATTCACTTTTGGCGTGACTGGCGGATTCGGCCAGCTCTTTCGCCTGCACCAGCTGCAGTTCGATCTGTTTCCGTTCGATGGCGGCCGCAAGCGAAGAGGCATAGCTGCGGAGAATGGAAAATTCGGCTTCATTCCAGCGCTTCTCCTCTTTCATCTCATCAAACCCGACAAAACCCCAGAAGGAGTCGTCATTGAGGAAGATCGGGAGGGCTACGGAAGACTGGATTTCCGAACGTTCATAGATCCCCAGGAGCTGCGGATCTTCCTCTGTGCTCTTGTAACTTACAAAGGGCTGTCGTTGCTGCAGCGGCGCGATGATCTTCTTGATATTGTCGAAAGGAATATTCCGGATGACTGGGTTGGCAACCCGGTTGTCCGAAGGTTTTTCCGTCCATTCGTGGGTCTCGGAGGTCATCCAGCGCCCCTCTTCCTTATTGTAATGATTTTGGAACACGAAGACGCGGCTGACGAGCGCAGTACTGCCGAGCACCTGGATGGATTCGGTGATCGCCACATTGAGATCCGTGTTGATGAGCAGCGAATGGGTGGCCTGGGCAACCCCATGGAGGAGGTGGTCCTTCTTCTTCAGCTTTTCCTGGGCGATTTTCTGATCGGTAATATTCCGGGAAGTGCAGATCAGCTTGACCAGCTGCTCTTCGTCGATAATGGGCTTGATGATCGTCTCAAGCCAGACATAGTGACCGGCTTTGTGCAGGATTCGGTAGCGGACGATAATGCTTTCTTCGGGGGCTTTGTCGGTCAGGAAGGTCAGGCGATCGGCACGCATAAATTTATGCCGGTCATCCGGGTGGACATATTGTTCGATCGATCGGCCGACGACATCATCCACTTCGTAACCCAGGACCGTGCTGACAGAAGGTGAGAGATACCAGATGGTGCCGTCGATCGCGTGAACGCTGATGATATCTTCGGAATTCTCGGCAAGCAGCCGGAACTTCTGCTCACTGTTCAGCAGGGCATTCTCGGCTTCTTTCTGGAAGGTGATGTCCTGGGCGATCCCGAATTCCATCTGATCCGCCACCACTTTGCCTTTCACCGACAGATAGCGCATCCAGCCTTGCTTGGTTATGATCCGGCAGGAGAATGAAGTCTCGTAGCCGGTATTCTCCTTTTGTTGAATGGATTTAGCAAATTCCTCCGCCACGAGATTGAAGTCTTCGGGCACGATATACGAGTGGAGGAACTCCTCCATGAGGATATGGTCGGGATCATCGTCATCCAGCGCGAGCAATGCTTTGAATTCCTTACTGAGTGCCAGCTCGCTGTTGATGAAATCCAGTTTCCAGGAACCCATTTTGGCATAGGTCATGGCGTAGGATAACGTGCGGATCGCCTCCTCCTTCACCTGTTCCATCTGCAGCTTTTCGGAGATATCCGACCCGATGCCCTGGATCTCTTCCACCCTGCCGTTCTCGCCAAGCAGCGCCAGGAATTCCCACTCGGTCCAGACGAATTCACGGGTATGGCCGATCGGTTTACGGATGACCAGCCTCGATACCTTTCCCGGATTGCTCCAGCAGGCTTCCGCTACCTGCTGGCAGCGGGCAAGGTCTTTGGGGAAGATGGTGGTGTAGAAGAGTATGTTCTGGATCTCCTGTTCCGTATAGCCGAAAGTATTCAGAAAAGCCGGATTGGCATAGGTAAAATGGCCGTTCCGGTTAATCCGGATCACATAGTTGGTTTGCGACTGAAGAATGGAGGCAAGGAATTTCTTCTCGTTGAGCAGCTCGTTTTTGGCCTTTTGCAGCTCTTTATAGTTGCGCTCGCCTTTTTTGAAGGCCGGTTCGAGCACCAGGATGATCAGGAGGATAATCGCTGCGATCAGGATGACAAGTTTGCCGGTGTCGACCTGGGCCATGTCCCCGCTCTTGTCCTGCAGAATCGCGGAGTAATGACTGTTGACGTCACTCATCAGGCTATTAAACTTGTTGCCGGCCGTCAGCAGGTCCCGAAGATATTGGTTGCGGTTCCTGACGAGCTTTGCCGAATCGGATTGGACAATCTCGCGGGAATTAGCGGTTATGGTTTGAAACCAGGGCTGGGCTGTCTGCAGATCGAGCTTTATCTCAAAAACCTTTTGGGGGACGGGGGTCGGGGTCGCATTTACCCTATCAACCAGGAGGTTCTGGCTGGCCTCAAAAATATCAATTAGTTTGGTCAGGCTATCGGCCCGGATAGCCTCTTTGATCTGCCCTGGGTGGTCCAACATCAGGACGGCCTGATTTACGATCCGCTGGCTAAGCGCCTGTTGATCCCCGGACCGGTTGATCGCCACTATTAACTCCTTGTTTTCCAGGGATCTTATGTGATTAATATAATATCCGAAGAAATTGAAGAGAAGCACCAGGACGAAAAGTACGACCGAAATACGAATTAATTTCCTGAAGGGGCTTTTCATTGAATGGCTTGATGAGGGTCTTCCTATAGGAACGTAAAATCGGTTTTTTAAGTTTCCAGAACTACAAAAAAACCAGGGTAAATACCTATTAGTTGACCGTTAATAAGTTATGGTTTGCTCTTCCATTTGGACCGGCAATTCGCGCCATTCATATTGCTGATTGCGTAGCTGGGGTTCGAAGCCGGCCTCGCGGATCGCCGCCTGGATCCCCCGGGCCGTGAACCTATGTGGAGCGCCGGCCGCGCTGACGACATTTTCTTCGAGCATAATGCTCCCGAAGTCATTCGCCCCTGCATGAAGGCAAAGTTGGGCGGTTTGTTTCCCGACCGTCAGCCAGCTCGCCTGGATATTCTTCACATTCGGCAGCATGATCCTGCTGATGGCGATCATCCGGATATACTCTTCGGGGGTGGTCAGGTTATGAACACCCCGGATCCGGGTAAGCAACGTGTCCACATCCTGAAAGGTCCAGGGAATGAAGGCGTTAAAACCTTTTGCCTCGGCCGGCTTCCGGGATTGCACGTCTCGAAGTCGGATCAGGTGCTCCATACGTTCGGCAAGGGTTTCCACATGGCCGAACATCATCGTGGCGGACGTGGTGACGTGCAGCTGATGCGCTTCCGCCATGATATCGAGCCATTCCTGCGCGCCGCATTTGCCTTTACTGATCAGGCGGCGGACCCGGTCCACCAGGATCTCCGCACCCGCGCCCGGCAAAGAGTCCATCCCGGCGGCCTTAAGCTCCACCAATACGTCGTGGTGGCTCATCTTTTCCAACTTACAAATATGCGCTACTTCGGGCGGGCCCAGGGTATGGAGCTTGAGCCCCGGATACAGCGATTTCAGCTGACGGAACAGGGTAGTATAGAAGCTGAGCCCCAATTCGGGGTGGTGGCCACCCTGGAGGAGGAGCTGGTCCCCGCCCCAGCGGAAGGTTTCTTCAATTTTTCGCTTGTAGGTGTCGATGTCGGTGATATAGGAATCCGGGTGACCGGGGATGCGATAGAAGTTGCAGAACTTGCAGTTGGCGATGCAAACATTGGTGGTATTGACATTGCGGTCGATCTGCCAGGTGACCTTTCCGTGGGGGACTTGTGATTTGCGCAGCTCATTGGCCACCTGCATCAGCTCGGTTAGGGGCGCCTGCCCGAAAAGGTACGCGCCTTCTTCTTTGTCAAGAAATTCTTTGTTGAGTGCTTTTTTGTATAACTCGGATAATTTCATGCCCGTCTGTTGGAGGACAAAGGTACGGCGGAGTTTGCGACATTAGCGGGGGCAGTTTACGACATTTTTGGATGGCCGGCTTGCTAACCCAACAAATAAATAATATATTTAATGGAACTAACGTCACACAATGCGCCACCAAAACTATCGGATACTGCTGTATTCGCTTATCCTCACATTGGGTCCTACCTCGGCAATCGCTCAGGAAACCTTCGTTCAACCGCCGGCGCGATTGCTTACCAAATTCACGTTCACACTTTTCTCCGGCGGCGTCATGGCCCTGAAGGCCAAGATGGACAATTTCCCGGACAGCCTGACCTTCATCCTGGACACAGGCAGCGGCGGCATATCGCTGGACTCGACTACCTGTGTGCGCCTGCACCTTGATCCGACCCTTTCGGATAAGACGATCCTGGGGATTGGGGGAGTTCGGCAGGTAAAGTTCCTGTACAACAGGACCCTCAAGCTGCCGGGGCTTACGGTAGACAGTCTTAACTTCCATGTGAATGACTATGGTA
>DATMLR010000110.1:0-4157 GCA_035570015.1 Puia sp. | reverse complement strand
GGTCTTCGATAGCTCTATCGACCGGGGCCAGCCGATCGAACTCAACGTCAACGGCGTAATCCCCGGCTGGACCGAAGCACTCCAACTCATGCCTGTCGGCAGCAAATGGAAACTCTTCATCCCCTCCGAACTCGCCTACGGCGATCGCCAGGCGGGCCAGATGATCGCTCCGGGCTCCACCCTGATCTTCGACGTCGAATTGCTCGACATCGTGAATCAAACGGCGCCGACGTCCCCAAGACCCGACTCTACGCAAACGAAACCCGACAGCACCACTCACCACTAAATCATTTTAAAGCCAGCTTCTCAGCTCGGAACAAATTATCCGCTGCCTGCAAGATCTTCGCGCGTAACTTTGGATTATATTCAGGATGGTCGCTCAAAAACCGCCGAACCACATCCGCTGCGGTCGCAGTCTGATACGTTCCCAGACTCGCCTGCAACCAGTTTTGTGGAAAGAACACATCCCCCGTCCGCTGAATATCCGCCAGCCAGTCGAGGGACATCGGTAAATATTTTTCCGAGGCTCCGCCCCTTGCGGGATGATGAAGGTTTGCCAGCGCCGCCAGCACCCAGGCCTCTTTTCGCCGCGCCGGCGCGGACCGCAATTTCATAAAAAACGAATCCCTCACCGCCTGGTCATCGGACAACGAAGGCAACAAGTATTGCAGCCGGTCCCGCCGGTCTTTGTTCTGTATGCGCCCCAGCTGTTCTGCCAGGATTTCGGGATACCCCGGATAATTCCAGATCGCGAGCGTTGTCGCCAACCCGGTATAGTCATCTTCCGTCAGCTTCACGCCGGGCGGCGGCTGCTTCGTCTTCCAAACTCTATATAGCGTATCCCGCGCTATGATCGACACCGCCATATTGCTAAAAGCCCGGAAGAGCAGTTTTTTCTCATTTTCCGCGTCCACCGAGTCGATCTTTGTCCAAAAGGCCGCCAACAACCCCGGTCCAATTACGGCCCGCGCCTGTGGCGATAGTAAATGCCAGTAGATCGACCCGATCTGATCCAGCAACAATCCGAAACTCAGCTCTTCCTTTTTTTCCCGCATCAACGCCTCCAAATCGTAATTCAACAGCTCTATCGGCGTCATCACATCCCCATTTAGCATATTCTCATATAGATTGATATACATTGCGGCACGCGTCACGGGCTGGCCGCTCAGCGCCCATAGATTGGTCCACGACAGCGATGCCTGATCTACCGGAAAAAGCCCATACCCAAGTCCGGAAGAATTAAAAACAATACAGCGCGGCTTCGCTTGCCCGGCCAGGTTAACGTGAACCGTTGCCGCATTCATATTCACGGGTATTTTGCCTACCTTTTCGTCATAAACCACCATTATTTCGAATACCTGAGGCCAAACCCTTGAAGACCCGTCTTCTCCCTGCTGGTGGATAACCAGATCGCTGACCTTCCCGTCCTTCATCTTCAATTGGTAGGTAAACCGCGGTCTCCCCGCCTCCTTAACCCAAACCTGACTCCAATCGGTTACCTTCATATTCGTATAGGGCTGAAACTTGAAGATAAGATCATCCCAGTCGGCGTTGCCGCCCGAATATTGATGGAGATAGTCCCGCAGTCCGGCCTGAAAACCCGCTGACCCGATCAACCGCTCCAGTTGGCGCATCATGACCGGCGCCTTGTCATAAATGATCGGCCCATAAAGCGAACCGGCCTCCTGCAAATTGTCCAGTTGCTGGCGGATCGGATGCGTCCCCGCCGTCCGGTCGACGCTATAAGCGGCAGGATAATGCCCGATCAGAAATTTCAGGTCGTAGTTATCGTCGGGCAAGGTCACACTGCTGATCTTATTGGCCATATAGTTCGCAAAGACCTCCTTCATCCAGACATCATTAAACCACTTCATCGTCACCAGGTCGCCAAACCACATATGGGCCGTCTCGTGCGACAACAAATTCGACCGTCCAATCCGCTGTTCCCGTGTCGCCCCCGAATCAAGGAATAATGTTCTCGACTGATATTGGATCGCCCCCGCGTGCTCCATCCCGCCAAATTGAAAATCCGGTATCGCTACGAAGTCGAATTTCTGGAATGGATAAGGAATACCGGTATACTGTTTCATGAAAGCCAGCGCCTGCCCTTCGATCCTGAACACCGAATCCAGACTTAACCGCAGCTTGTTACTGTCCGTCTCGCGGTAAAGGAACCGCATTTGCTCTCCATTGACCATTTTGTCGGTCTCCGCAAACTTCCCTGCTACAAAGGAGAACAAATAAGTACTAATCCTGTCAGACGGCCAAAATTGCAGCAACGCGCTGTCCCCAACCGTTACCATCGTATGTATCCCCCCGTTCGCAACGGCCTTCCATCCCGCCGGGACCATGAGGGACAGCGTGAACACTGCTTTCAGGTCCGGCTGGTCGAAACAGGGGAACAAGGTTCGCGCCCGGTCTGGAACAAGTAGCGTATACAGAAAATCGGCATTGCGGTTCAACGCCCCATCATCGGCCACCCATCGTACCCTTATGCTATTCTCCCCCACTTTTAAGACGCCTCGCGGGATCCAGATGTGCTCATTCTTATACAGCTCTTTCACCGCGCTGTCATTCACCGACAGCTCCGACAACCCTGCTGCTGCCCCTTTGAAATCCAGCTGCAAATATTCCTGCGATGGCATCCTGTCCATACGGAATCGGACCGTTTCAAAACCCTTCACCGGCTGCTCCCGCGATAGCGGGACCTTTAAAAATAGCAAATAGTGAATATCCTTCAGCTCCAATGACCTTTCCGTCGCGAGCAATTTGGACACGCCGGGCACACCCCACACATCCGGCGTGCTCTGGGCACCCGCCGTCCACGAGCCCTCTAAAAAAAACATCAGCAGGATAATAGGCAAAAATCTATTCCTTCTTTTTCTCATCATTGCTTTTTCGGACCTGCTCCAGTAGCACAGATCTCCGCTGGTTTAGGGGATGAATATACAATAAAACCCATTTCCCCCCGAGGCGCCGTCAATTTATATTCACGGTCTTATCCTTCGGATACTTCACGCTATAGCTGATCCGACACTTTTTGATCTCGCCGGGCGCCAGTTCCAGCTTCCAGGTTAGAACCCCGTTATCCTTGTTGACCGTGGCGCCACCATTGTCCAGCAGCTCCACTTCAATGTCCTTGTCCGTGCTGATGGGATACTGATCCTTCAACATCATCTCCGCCTTTTCCTTTTTGTTGTTCCTGACCGTGATCTGGTACGTGAAAACCTCTTTCTTGCTCGACCCAAGGAATTTCACACTGCTGAAATCGGTCACCTTCTCCCGTTTGACCACGATCCGTTTGTCCTGACCCAGCGTCAGGCTCAGGGTGTCCTGGGTTGACCCCGGATCGATAAACGACTTGCCGATATAAGTCCCCTCTACGGTGATCGAAGCCTCGCCGGGCAGCAGGTTGAGCTTCTCCCAACCCTGCACCTGCCCCAAGAGAAAGGCCTCCTTTTCGGCGACCGGCGCAGCATAGTCTTCAAAGACGCAGGGGACCTTGTATTCCTTCAGCTCAACCCCCTGCGCCTTGCCATTGCTGGGAATGTCATAGGGGATATCGATATCGAAGACCACATCCAGCTGATTGTCGTTGATCCCGACATAGTCGCCGAGCTCGCTCTTTAGCGTAATGACAACAACCCCCGACGAAGCCCTCAAGCCGTAAACCGCCGTGGCCTGATCGCCTTTCAGCACCTGAATGTCCCCGATCGTGCTCGGGTCCAGCGTTGCATATTCATCCGGGTTCATCTCCTGGCCGTTAACGATGTATAGAGGCTGACCAAGAGACGTGCTGGCGAGTCCTCTGATCTTGAAATTGCCATCCACATCCTTATTGACAGCGACCCCCGGAACGCTCCCCACCAGTGAATTCCCCACGGCGTCATTGTAAAAACGTTTCCCATTAACCGCCACAATTTCTATAAACCCCAAAAATCTCGCCTTGAGTACCGGCGCATTCCCGCCCTGCGAAGGCAATGAGGTCGACAGACTGAGTTTTACATGCTTCCAGTCGATCCCTGAACTCTGGACCAGCCGCGCCTTATAAAGCAGCTGCAACGGATCGCCGATTCCGGTAACCTTGAGGTCGTACGCCGGTTCCCAATGCGCCGCCATTGTTAGATATGAAACAGTAAATTCATAGTTACCTGCGA
>DATMLR010000109.1:0-6252 GCA_035570015.1 Puia sp. | reverse complement strand
TTTTTTCCCAGCGGGGCTTGGTATATATGACGTACCAGTTCTTCCTGTTTCCGGACATAGCTTCGCCTCCTCAGTCACATTTTAATTATGTAACCGATTGATTATTAGTCATTTGTTTAAATGGGACGGGATTGGAACGGGTGGTGTTTGGTTTGTATCAACGAGAAAAGGGTATAAAGGGCCGCGTTTAGCATGCTCTCTATACCCTGTCCTACCCTCAAGTACAATAAGGCTCCAGCTTATTCTTCACAGGAATTATCAAATTTAAAGAGTACCCCGAATAACACGCAATCAAACTGTCAGTGACCCGGATTTATTGTATCAACAACCTCCCAAAATTCACTTGCAAACGCTTTTGGCCGTTCGCTGCAAATATAGTGGATTTTAATATTTCAATACCAGTAATTATCGGTTGAAAAACAGAGCTTTACCGGTTAATTTCTCCTGTCCTTCGATGGAGGGTTCCACTGAAGTGATTTTTTCTCACCCAATAAGCGCGGAATTTTATCGTTACCTATGTGATCCAATCCTCTTAAACAGCAAAAATTCCAATATCATGGCCTTTGGCTATCAGCTCGTTAATTCGTTCCGAAATTCCTATTTGCATTTTCTTTTCTGTCAATTCATGGAAAGGTTTGAAATGGAAGGTCTCACGGTGTCCCATTCGATGAGCGGCGAAGATCTTTTCTTAAAGCAGATCTTTGGCAAGAAGAAGCGGTCCGGATTTTATGTTGACATCGGCTGTAACAACCCGATCCAGAAATCCAACACTTCCAAGTTGTATATGAAAGGCTGGCAGGGGATTTGCGCTGACGGCAATGCCGCCCTGGTCAGGAGGTTCAGAAAGATCCGGAAAAGGGATATCTGTCTTCATGCCATCGTTTCGGATGAACGGAAAGAAATGATCTTTTATCAGGATCGAAAAGACCACGAATATTCCTCCGTTGACCCGGAACTGGGCACAAAGCTGAGGGAAAGCAGCAAAGACCTGGCGGAGATCAGGATGACTTCGACCACCCTGGAAGACATTTTCGATCAACACCTCGGGAACAGGAAAATAGACCTCCTCTGCGTTGACGTGGAGCACCACGATCTCCAGGTTCTGAGGGGCAATAATTTTGAAAAATACCGGCCGGGGGTCATTTGCGTCGAATTCGACGGTGCGCTCAGACAGCTGGCGGGTTCGGAGCTCGATACGTTTTTAACCGGTGTCAATTATGAAGTCCTGGCTTTTTGTGCTCCAAATGTCTATTATACGGATAAGGGCGCGCACGCGCGCCGTTAGGAATTTCATTTTCATATTGGTCGGAATGGGCGCAGGAACTGCGCGTGCACAGCAGGCGGATTCTTCCTCAATCCCCACGTCTACGATGACTGGCGTTCGGACCAGCCGGTCCGCACCATCAGCGGAGCGGTTGTATTACATCACCGATGCCGGCAGGGAGGGTCTTTTCAAGTCCGACCCGGTTGACCGGGGCACAGCGGATGACAGCGCCATGACCCTGGTAACCGCCTCGGGTTTGCGGCTGAAGAGGGTCACGGATGGCCGGGCATTGAACGTCCGTTGGTTTGGCGCTACCGGCGGTTCTTTCGGCGATGACTGGGCGGCGATTCAAAAAGCGATCGACTATATCCTGGCCGATGGAAGGGTCCCGCGCACGCTGTATTTCCCCGCCGCCGGCTATCGGATCTCACGGCCGCTCCTGATCGCAAAGCGCGCCGGCGCGGGCTACGGACAGGTCAGTATCACCCTCGAAGGACCTGCCAATTCAAAAGATCTGTCAACAGGCGCCGCGACGATCTGGCCCCTGTTCAACAACACCTTTGCCATCGGCGTGCAGTTGGGGAAAGGGGTGCTGATAAAGGACCTGGTGATCCGCGGGATGTACCATTTTCCCGAAAAGTTGAATTCGATCCAGATCGATACGCTTCCATTTAATCAATGGTCGGATGGTTCGACCCGGGATAACCCGGTCACGCCCTATGCCGGAATTGCCATTGACCCCTTCTGCGATCCCGCCGCCTTTGTATCCGAAAAGGATATGTACCCGGGATTACGCGACTTTTACCTTCCGGGGATTAACCGGAGCGGTTCGACCGCCGTCCAGATCACCGGCTGCTCGATCATCAACTTCGTCGTAGGGGTCATCATCACTCCTTCCAACCAGCAGAACGGCGAGCTGATCGATGTCATCGACTGCGATATCAGCAATAATAAGGTGGCTTATGCGATGTGCCAGGCTCAATCCAAAGAATGTCATGTCGAGCGGCTCAAAGTCTGGGGCGTCACGCACACCGTATTTGACAATATGAATTTCGGTATCCGGCACGGCGACGGGGCGGGGGTACCGATGGTTGACGGCGTGAATATTGCCGGTTATGTCAAGCAGCTGTGCAGCATTGCGCCGCGCTCTTTCAGCGGTGTATTCCGGAATGTCTATGCGGAGGGGCTTTTCCGGTTGGGTTACGTCGGCGGGGCGGCTTCTTTGTCCTTCGAAGACTGCCAGATCGATTTCGCCACCCAGCAACCCGGCCTCCCCTATCCTGACTACTATCTCGCCGGATCGGGGGCCTCCTTTCATGGCTGCATCCTTCGCACGTATATGGATGGCAAGGGTTACCGGCTTGTCCTGGCGGGAAATAGCAATACTTATGAAGGCGGAACGATGAACGAACCACCGGTAACCGCTAACCTCAATGGCTGCGGGCAATGTCCTACTCCGCTGTTCAGAAATGTCATCATGTATTATGGCGGTGGCGTCCTGGGAAGCAGCAACTACGGCGTCACGATCAGTCAGCAGGGCCCGGGGCCATTGAATGCCTTTGGAACCGACCCGGTGTATTATGGAAATACTTATCTGTTCACTGATCCCTACTCGGGTATCGATCTTCTATACAAATACACTTATAACACGAGCTATGAACGAACGGTCGCCCTGTCAGGGAACCCGCTCCTTCATATCGACCTCTCGAACTGGACAGGCTGGTTCAAACTTTCCAACCCGGCCGATGCCTCGCTGCTGCTGAAAGATGATATTATCCTGACCTCTATGCTGCACTACCAGGACCAGTATACCTGGATGCAGGCATCCACCAATCCGGTTGGTTTTATTCAGCGGATAGACCACGATACCGTCTATCTGCGAAATATTGCAGTCGGCATCCGGGATGGCATGCGGCTGGCGCTCTGGACCGACTATTATGTGATGGCATTTGGCCCTATGACGGGAGACATTGCCGCGGGAAGCAACACGATCACCCATGTTCAGGGCCGGTATCCGCTGATCGGCGAACGGCTGGATATCCCCATGCTGGCAAACGGTACTTATGTAACAGCTGTCGACACCGCGGCGAAGACGATCCGGTTCTCCACTGCCAATACCGGTGGCAGGTCCTTTACCGATCATACCTTCATCAACGGCTATCCACAGGTCGAAATGCACAGCTGCTATGATCTTCCGACTCTGGTGAAATATCACAAGACGCTGGTCGGCGGTTCGACCTTCTACCTGCATGAGCTGGTAAGCCAGAAGGTACACGAACCCGCTTATTTGCTCGGGGACAACATTATTTCGCAATACAGGAATTATAATACCCAGTACGAAGGGGATACGACGGTGCATCCGCTGCGATATGAAACCATCAGCGCTTCTCCCCCGCAAGCTTCCCAATTCCCCAATACAGGAAAGAAGTAAGCATGAAAAGGATGCACACGATGACGATCGAGAATTTGACCCTCGCCAGATCATAGGCCAACGTGACATTCCATTGAGATATGTGACCGCGGATTGTCTGGGACAGCGCGATATTCTCCACGAGGTCGCAGGCCATCGCTGCAACGATCAGCCAGGAGAAGCCTTTCCCGCCTTTGATCAGGATCTCGTTGCCGGTCAGCGCGGAAAAGAATCGGCAGCCAAGGGCTATCGCGACCGTATACAGGAGCATAAAAATATAGGCAAAATACGTGCTCCTTACCCCGAGGTCATATTTGCCGCTATTTTTCCATTCCCGGATGATGGCCTGCGCCTTGTCCACGGTCTTAGCGATCTCAAACTGAACGAGTTCATCGGAGCTTAACGGAGAAAGATAGGTCCTGACCCAGATCATATAGGCGATGGTAAGCAGGGAGAATAACCAGAAGAGCTGCCGCAGACGGCCAAATCGCACGGGCCATGAAGGAGGTTCCATGATTAATTGACGGTTTTCCGGCCATTAAGATAGAAAAAAGGAAGCGTTATCCGAATTTTGCTTTTAGAGCAAGGAACGGCCGTTCAAAGAAATAATAACTTAATGTGGCAACCGCATAGCTGACTGCCACGGAAATCAGCAGATTAACCACGAGACGATCCGAGAGTGCAGCCCTGGCCAGGATCCAGTAACAAAGCGGGTGATAGACATAAAGCCCGTAGCTGATTTTGCCCGTGTAGGTCAGGAAAGGTCGGGAAAAGAATTTCTTCAGCCGGGGATTGCCCTGCGGCCGGATCAGTTCAAAGATGAGCAGGAAATATGGAGCACAAATGAGCAGCGGCTTTATCACCTGGATCGCCGGGTTCTCCAGGCCCCCGAAAATCGCCCACAATGGGATCAGCAGGATGGAGATACCGATCGCTATCTTCCTGATATGACCGGCGGTTTTTCCTGCAAGTGCGTTCTCGGCTTCAAAGACAGCCAGTAAGGCACCTAGCGCCAGCAGGTCGATATTGGTAAAGGTCCAATAAAAGACCGGATACCCGGCCCGGACCAGGACGATGCCCATGATCAAGCCAAGACCGATCAGGGCGAGGACCGCCTGCTTTATTTGCTTCAGGTTCATAAAGTAGATCAGGCAGGGCCAGAACAGGTAAAAATGCTCCTCTACGGAAAGGGACCAGTAATGATCGGGGCCTTTGGCATTCCAGCCGAAAGTTTGGGAAAAGCTTTGAAGATAGGTCCAATAATATACCTGCTGGCTAAAAGGGATAACCGGGATGTTATAGACGAGCGGCACCACAAAATAATAGATCCCCAGGAATAAAAAATAGAGCGGAAAAATGCGAAGGGTCCGCCGGATATAGAAGTTGGAAAAAAAATGCGTTGTGTTCCCTTTTTTAGAAAGCAGGATGCGCGTGATCAGGAATCCTGACAAAACGAAAAAAAGGATAACGCCGGTTTGGCCAAAGACCGCCGTTTTGCTTATGAACCGTACCAACAAGCTATTCCCGAACCAATTGAAATGAAACCACATTACCATCAGCGCCGCCATACCCCTCACTCCGTCCAGTGGTTTGTAATATTGAAGCGCGCTCATTGCGGGCAAAATACTATAAAATATCGAGAACGTCGAAGAACCGCTCGTTCCATCCTGCGAGCAGATATACTCCTTCCTCCGGCTTCCGCAGCGGAGCGATGCCGTAACCCGCGAGGTCGAAAAGGTAAAGTGTTGCCTGCGGCGCGATCTCCCGGCGGTACCGCCGCCACCAGCGGCCAATATCGGCGCCGCCGTCCTGATCGAACGCCCGATTGTTCCATAGCGGACAATCCGTAAAGATCAATACTTTGTCGACCACCTGCTTCTTCCGCACGAGGTCGCTTATGACCAGCCATGCGTTGATCGCAAATCCAGCTACCCCTTCATGGCGACGGAACTGGTCTGTGGAAGCCAGGATGGATGGATGCGGCGCCGCGATCGAGGGCGGCATGGCGTTCGGCGGGGACATGGCGTTCGGCTGGGACATGGCGATCGTGCGCCAGGTATTTCCGATTATGCCGGCAACGATCTTCTCTCCCCGGCTCTTCCACGAATAAGCCAGTAGCGGGCCGATATCGAAACGCCGGATGCTTTCGTCGTCGCACACCGGACGTCCCATGCTATTGCTGACATCCATGGCGATCACCGAGACCGCCGCGCGGCCAAACCCCGACCGGTTCCAGCTGTTGTGCACGGCTGCCCGTTCGAGCGCTTCCGTCAACATACCGGCGCCGCCCTGGTCCCGGCAGGATAATCCGCGCCACGCTTTCAGCAGCCGAAGCGGAGACTGCCCGTCGGGACCCGCCGCTGCCGGATTGCCGATGTACTCAGCAGCGAGCTTGAGTACTTTGCCGCTGACACCGGCGCAGAGCATCGTCTGGAGGTTCCGGAGGAGCGCCGGGTACCCGATGCGGAAAGAAGAGATGCCTTCCTTCCACTTATCCCGCAGCATGACCTGACGCTGCTCCTGGCTGTCATAATGCCCGCGATGCAGCGCATTCCACTCCTCTTCCCAGCTGGTCCGC
>DATMLR010000108.1:0-3372 GCA_035570015.1 Puia sp. | reverse complement strand
TCCTCAGCCCGTCCTCCACACTCAACCCCGCGCCCTCCACCAGCGGCAAAACCTCCACCAACCCAAACTCATTCGCCAGCGACTTCGGATACCCCATCCCGTAATACGCCAGCGCATCAAGGCGTCCCACCAAATCCTCGTCCACCCTCCCCTTCGCCGCCAGCAGTCCATCCCGGTCATATTCCAGCCCCGCCTTCCCCGCAAGCGAATTCAACACCCGGTTCGCCGGCGCCACATCAAAAGCCACCGGCCCCCCATCAAGACCCGCCGCTCCCGCATCAGGAGCCGCCGCTCCCCCATCAAGACCCGCCGCCCCAAACGACACATTCGCGATCCCGCCGAGATTCAGGAACGCTCCGTATTCCGGAAAGAGAAGTTTCTCCCCGATCGGCACGATCGGCGCCCCCTGACCCCCAAGCGCCACATCGAGCGCCCGCAGATCGGACACTACATTGATCCGCGTCTCCGCCGCAATCGCCGCCCCATCGCCAAGCTGCGCGGTCATCCGCCGCGTCCCATCCCCCACCTTCATCGACCGCGTCCCATCCCCCGACCCGGCGGTCATCCGCCCCGACCCGGCCGGATAGTGAAAAGTCGTATGCCCATGAGACGCGATCAGCTGAACCTGATACTCCAATCCATGCGCCGAAATAAACCGCAGCACCTCGCGACCCAGATAATGCCCGTAGTCCGCATGCAGGAAAAGATACTCAAGCGCCGAAAGCCCCGTCGCCCCGGCCAGCCGCTCCCGCCACTCCGGCGTGTACGCGAAGCAATCCGTATGCACTAATTGAAAATCCCACACCCGCGGTGTCCCGCGATCCGGGCCTTGCGAAGAGCCGGCCCGCTCCTGCAAATGCACATACGCGATATCCAAACCATCCAGCGAACTCCCGCTCATCAACCCGATGACTTTGTAAACCATAGGGCCCAAAAATAAAATATTTAATGTAGGTTTGCCTAAATCAGGCCCTTATGGTTGTCAACCTCTCGGAACAATATTCCCTCCTCTGCGACTGGATCAGCGAGATCCGCGACCAGGAGATCCAACTGGACCGCATGCGTTTCCGACGCAACCTCGAACGCATCGGAGAGGTCGCCGCCTACGAGATCAGCAAGCACCTCCCCGCTACGGAAAAAGAAGTCCAGACCCCCCTCGGCATCGCAACCGCCAAAGTACTCACGAGCCAGCCGGTCATCACCACCATCCTCCGCGCCGGCCTGCCCCTCCACCAGGGCCTGCTCAATTTCTTCGACAAGGCCGATAACGGCTTCATCTCCGCTTTCCGCAAACACCAACGCGACGGCAGCTTCGAGATCCGACTCGATTACATTTCCTGCCCCGAACTCGAAGGCCGCGTCGTCATCGTCTCCGATCCCATGCTCGCCACCGGCGCCTCCCTTGTCAAGACCATTCAATACCTTCGCGAAGAAGGCCATCCCGCCGAGATCCACGTTGTCGTCGCCATCGCCTGTACCGTGGGGATCGAGTACGTCCTGCGGGAAGAACCCCAATGCCGCATCTGGTGCGGCGCCATCGATGATGAGCTCACCGCCAAAGGCTATATCGTCCCCGGCCTCGGTGATGCCGGCGACCTCGCCTACGGCAATAAAGTACAAATGTGACCGGCAATAAAGTGTAGACGTAAACTAATTCCCCAGCGTCGCCCCGCTTACAATCCCAGACTTCGTCAGCGTCCACTCGACCCCATTCTTCCAGTAGACTGCCCATTGCTCGTCGTTCAACTGCGCGAACCCTACCACATACACGTCCGACCCCGCCACAACCACACCCGTGGCTGCACTATAGGTAGTACCCGGATAGTTAGACAGCTTGTACAAGACCCTATCCATCCAATATGCCGCCCTAAGGTTACCGACGCTGTCCTCCCAGTCGCCTGCTACATAGATGTCCGACCCGTTCAGGAAAATGGAGGTCCTATAACCACTACCCGGAAGTAGTATAAACTCATTCGGAAAATTGATAAAATATCCCTGCCCCCCCACGACATACATATTTCCCCCCGAAAATACGATCTGGCTGTAGTCTTCACCGACTCCCGAGGAGGCGCCGGCCAATCGCTGGCCGTTCTTCCAAATGATTGAAGTATCGTATGACCCATGAATAGCGCCGAGCACGTAGACGTCCGAACCGTTGATCGCGACTTGCGAAGCCCAACTCCGGACCGCGGAATCGATGTAGACCAGCTGACCATTCTTCCAATACACCGCATATGACTGCGGCGCAGACCAGAGTATGAGCCCGGGTACATATACATCCGCCCCCACCACCAACGGGGTAGATGCCTGGGCATCTCCGGTATCTGTCAAGTCCTGTTCCACGCCATCTTTCCACAGCACCGCCAGCTCCGTCGTCCCATTTTTATAAGAAACCCCACCAACATATACACTCGAACCGCTGACGGTGATTCCTCCTCCAGCTCCCGGACCCAATACCGTCTCCACCCCATTCTTCCAATAAGCGGCACGTCCGCTGTCCGAACCGACAATGTAAATATCCGACCCCGGCGTCCAGGTGGGTCCGGTCGATCCATGATTCGCGGATTTCTTGCAACCGGCGATCCCACCCGCCAGCAACGCTGCCGCCAGCAGGGAAAAAGCAATCGTTTTTTTCACGATAAATACGTTTAGAAAGGTATTCAGCCAAATTACTCCAAAACTTTAACTACCACAAGTCACCTTTTTTTACTATTTTACGGGACTTATCCGGCTGCTGCAGCCAACGTTTGAGCCGGTTTATCCGTCTATTAATACGGTATATCCATCGAAAACACCCTCTATCCCCCGAAGAACCTCGACCAGCACCCGGCAAACCATTTGATAACGAGAGACCCAACTGTTTATGAAGCAGAAAGCCTTTCTGAAAACCAAATCCATCCGCCCGACCCCCGGCCTTCTCCTTATGGCCGTCCTTAGCTTATTGTTCACGCTCCCGGCCAACGCCCAGGACCCCGGATTTTCCCAATTCTTTGCATCGCCGCTTACCCTCAACCCTGCCCTCACCGGCAAATTCAACGGGATCCTCCGCGTCGCGGGCAACTACCGAAACCAATGGCCCGCCATCAATAACGCATTTATTACCTCCACGGTCTCGATCGACGCCCCCATCCTCGTCAACAAACTCCCGGTCAACGACACCTGGGGAATCGGCTTCCTCGCCATGAATGACAAGACAGCCAGCGGCATCCTCACCAGCAACTACTTCTCATTCTCCACCGCTTACCACAAAGCGCTGGATGTAGATGGCTACCACTCCATCGGAGTCGGGTTCCAGGGCACCTACGCCAACCAGAACCTTGACGGCACCCGCCTCACTTTTGAAGACGGCCTCCAACTCGACGGAACCTTCCT
>DATMLR010000107.1:0-3554 GCA_035570015.1 Puia sp. | reverse complement strand
TGGTTGTAGGTGTGGTTGAGCGTGACATTGTCGGTGCTGCCGTCTTTGTGATGAAGAACCATCGTCAGCGATTTGCCCGGCGCGAAGGAGGTAAGACCGGTGATGTCGACCGTGTCGTCTTCCTGGACTTTTTCATAGTCTTCCTTGCTGGCGAAGGTGAGGGCGAGCATTCCCTGTTTCTTCAGGTTGGTCTCGTGGATACGGGCGAAGCTGCGGACGACGATGGCGCGGACGCCGAGGTGGCGGGGCTCCATGGCGGCATGTTCGCGGGAGGACCCTTCTCCGTAGTTCTCGTCCCCGACGACGACCGAGCCCACGCCGGCGGCCTTGTATGCGCGGGCGGTGGCAGGCACGGGGCCGTAACCGCCGGATAGCTCGTTCTTGACGGTGTCGGTCTTGTCGTTGAAGAAGTTGACGGCTCCAATGAGCATATTGTTGGAGATGTTATCGAGGTGTCCGCGGAATTTCAGCCAGGGACCGGCCATCGAAATATGGTCCGTGGTACACTTACCTTTTGCCTTGATGAGGAGCTTCAGTCCCTTGAGGTCGGTGCCTTCCCACGCGGTGAAGGGTTCCAGCAATTGCAGGCGCTGTGAATCGGGCTTGACGACAACCTGGACGCTCTTGCCATCTTTTGCAGGGCCCTGGTAGCCGGGGTCGTCGACGGAGAAGCCTTTGGGCGGCAGCTCAACGCCGGTGGGCTCGTCGAGCATGACGTCTTCACCTTTGTCATTTTTTAGCTTGTCCTTCAGCGGGTTGAAGGTGAGGTCTCCCGCGATGGCAAACGCGGTGACGATCTCGGGGCTGGCAACGAAGGCGTGGGTACTGGCCAGGCCGTCGTTGCGTTTTGCGAAGTTCCGGTTGAAGGAGGTGATGATCGAGTTCTTGCGATTGGGGTCGTCGATGTGGCGGGCCCATTGGCCGATACAGGGGCCACAGGCGTTGGCGAGGACGACACCACCGATCTCCTCGAAGGTTTTTAGGAAGCCATCCTTTTCAATGGTGTAGCGGACCTGTTCGGAACCCGGTGTGATGGTGAACTCGGCTTTTGTTTTGAGTTTCTTATTGATGGCCTGTCGGGCAAGAGAGGCGGAACGGCTGATATCTTCGTAGGAAGAGTTTGTACAGGAACCGATGAGGGCGACCTCCAGGCGTTCGGGCCAGTTGTTGGCCTTGACGGCTTCGGCGAATTTGCTGATCGGCCAGGCGAGGTCGGGTGTGAAGGGGCCATTGACGTGGGGCTCGAGTTCGCTGAGGTTGATCTCGATGACCTGGTCGTAGTATTTTGCGGGATCGGTGTAGACCTCCTTATCGGGGCGGAGATAGTCCCGGATACCATCGGCGAGGGCGGCTACTTCTTCACGGCCGGTTGCTTTGAGGTACGCGGACATCTTTGTATCGTATGGGAAGACTGAGCAGGTGGCGCCGATCTCCGCACCCATGTTGCAGATCGTGCCCTTGCCGGTGGCGCTCAGCCTGTCGGCGCCTTCGCCGAAATACTCCACGATTGCGCCGGTTCCACCCTTGACCGTTAGGATACCGGCTACTTTGAGGATGATATCTTTGGAAGCGGTCCAACCGCTCAGTTTGCCGGTGAGCTTAACGCCGATGAGCTTGGGCATCTTGAGTTCCCAGGGAAGGCCGGCCATTACATCTACTGCGTCTGCGCCGCCGACACCGATGGCAACCATGCCAAGGCCGCCTGCGTTGGGTGTATGGGAGTCGGTCCCGATCATCATGCCACCGGGGAAAGCGTAGTTCTCCAGCACAACCTGATGGATGATCCCGGCTCCGGGTTTCCAGAAGCCGATACCATATTTATTGGAAATGGATGCCAGAAAATCATAGACCTCTTTGTTCACGTCGAGCGCTGTGGCCAGGTCGGCGGCGGCGCCGGTCTTGGCCTGGATAAGGTGATCGCAATGTACGGTGGAGGGGACGGCCACTCTATCCCGGCCGCAGGTCATGAATTGCAGCAACGCCATTTGAGCGGTGGCATCCTGCATGGCGACACGGTCCGGGGCGAAATCTACGTAATCTTTTCCGCGTCCGTAGGCGCGGGTTGGGGTTTCATAGAGATGGGCGTACAATATTTTCTCTGCGAGGGTCAGGGGCTTGCCTACCAGCTTACGGGCGGCGTCTACTTTGGAAGGCAACTGGCCGTAAAGCTTTTTAATTAGATCCAGATCGAAGACCATAACGAATTTGTTTTATGTGTTCTGTGTAAGCTCCTGATAGAGAGCCGGGACTAAGGGACTGTATGCTGGCAGTCCGGGTAATGGAGGTGTAAAATTAGTGGGTTTTGGGGAAAATTTCTAAATTAGAGGTATGAACAGACTCAAGCACTTCATCGAGTGGCAAGTATTTGGTGTATGTACGGCAATCGGTGAGCGAATGGGTATCGCCACTTCCCGAATCCGTACCTGGTTTATCTATATTTCCTTCCTGACAATGGGCTCGCCACTGATCATTTATTTCATTCTCGCGTTCTGGATGAACATCAAGCGGTATATCCTTTCGGCCCGGAGAAATCCGCTAAAATATTTGTAAGGTCCGGGAGCGATCGCTTTTTTCGTAACTTACTGCAAACGATGTGTATTGTTTCATTTCGATTATTCCACGACGGATTATGAGCAGTTGATGACTGACCTGGCGCGGCAACTGAATGTGCCCGTGATCAACCATCGATTGGTCTTCCCTGAGGCGGTTGCAACCGGGAGCCTGAATTTTGTCCGGCTTCCGAACGGGGCTCATGTCAACATCGTGAACTGCAAGGTGAATACCAACTGGCTTTTATGCCGCCGGAAGATTAAGGAACAATACTATACGCTTCGCTTTCACGAGCTGACGATCCCGGGCATGCTGGAGATCCGGATCGGCGATGAGCGGCTACGCGAGTCGCATACGACGCGGTCGACGGCCTATCTGACGAATGCGCTGGTAGATTGGGCATATCTGATGGAAGAGGGGACGGTCTATAAGGGTATCGATATTCTGTTCAGCGCCAGGTGGCTGGGAGATTATCTCGGGGTAACGAGCATTGATGATGTGCTGGCGACATATCTGGCCCTGCAGGTGGAGAATGTCCATCGGGAACCGCTGGATAGTGAGTACAGACGGTTGATGCAGGAGGTAGTAGACGTGGAAGCGCACAATCCAATGCGGCTCGCGGTGATCCAAAACAGGATCATGCTGCTGGTGGAGCGTTTTTTCTTGCGGTTGTATGAGCGGAAGCGGAATGCGCAATTCAACGTCCCGTTGTCAAAAACGGATATCAACCGGGTAATGCAGGTGGAGGCGGCGTTGACAAGGGATATTCACGAGCCTGCGCCGACGATCAATCAGCTTGCGAGAATGGTGTCGATCAGCGAGTCGAAGCTCAAAAAAGACTTTAAGCTCATTTATGGGGTGCCGGTCTATGAGTATTTCCAGAAAGTGCGAATGCAGGCCGCGAAGGATAAGTTGCTTTCCGGGGATCATTCGGTGAAGGAGGTTGCGATGGAGCTGGGGTATGCGAACCTGAGCAATTTTACGATCGCTTTTAAGAAAGAGTT
>DATMLR010000106.1:0-2516 GCA_035570015.1 Puia sp. | reverse complement strand
TCGCAGAAGATGAAATCTCCCGCCCGGCGTCGTTTTGGCTGCATAAAATCAATCGTACTTTTTAGCATGGCAAGTATGCAGGGATCTGTATTGCGGGACTAAAATAAGGAAATTTCCGAGAAAATGTAACCGATTACATTTTTTTTCAAAAAATAAAGTACATTTATCCCTGTCTAAGGGATGTAAACGATTGCCATGAGCGACCAGAAAGAAATTACTATATATGATCTAGCCCGCAAGCTCGACCTATCTATCGCTACGGTCAGCCGGGCACTGAAGGACGATCCCGTCGTCAGTAAAAAGACCAAGAAACGTATCGCCGATCTTGCCCAGGAACTCGGATACCGCAGCAATCATTTTGCGCGCAACCTCCGCACCCGGCGCACCATGACGATCGGCGTGATCATCCCCCGCATCAATAGCTATTTCATGTCTGCCGTCATCGCCGGGATGGAGAATATCGCCAACCACGAAGGCTATAACCTCATCATCAGCCAATCCTCCGAGTCGGTTGATAAAGAACGCGCCAACGCCAACACTTTCTTCAACAGCCGCGTGGATGGCCTGCTTGTCTCCCTTGCCTATGATACCACCACCCTGGCCCACTTCGAGCCCTTTTTCAAAAAGAAGACTCCGCTCATCTTTTTCGACCGCGTGGCCGACCACAAGGACTGCACTTGCATCCTGATCGATAACCAAAAGGCCGCCTACGACGCCACCACCCACCTGATCAGCCTGGGCCGCCGCCGCATCGTCCATATCACCGCCCCCTCCAAAAGAAATGTCTATACCGACCGACTGAGAGGATACAAGGAAGCCCTCGCGGACAACCATATCCCCTACCGGGAAAACTATATCATCACGGGTAACCTCAGTCAGGAAGCCGGCGCGGAGGCCGCCGCACTCATCCGTTCGATGTCCCCCCTGCCGGACGCCGTATTCGTCGCCAACGATAATTGCGCGGTAGGATGTATGGTGGCGATCCGTCAGATGGGCATCCAGATCCCCAAAGACATCGCCTTCGTCGGCTTTAACAACGACCCCGTTTCTACTGTTGTAGAACCAAACCTCACCACTATTAATTATCCCGGCTACGAGATGGGTCAACTGGCCGCCCGCAGCCTCATCGACCACCTCAACGGAAATTCCAACATTCATACCACGAATACTATTCTCCTTCGCTTCGAGCTGATTATCCGTGACTCGTCCGCCGATAAAAAATCGTCGTCGTCATGAAAAACCTCGCCCTGATCCTGCTCCTTCTCGGCAGGCTGAGCGTGTCCCGGGCGGAAGACGGCTACCGCCTTTGGCTTCGCTATGACCGCATCCGGGACTCGCAGCTGCTGGAGGATTATCGCAATGCAATCACCTCCTTGCAGTTCAACGGCCCCTCTGTTGCCCAACAGGAGCTCGTCCTCGGTCTTCAGGGCCTGCTAGGCACAACGCCGGGCGAGATCCACAGCGAATCCGGCCGGTTCAACGACGGCTGCCTTATTGTGGGCACGCCCTCCACCTCCAACATCATTTCCCGGCTGCCGGGTCACGACACGATTTCCCGCCTCGGCGAAGAAGGTTTCACGATCCGCAACATTACCCTCGATGGCAAAAGAGGCATTGTCATCGCCGCCTTCACGGAAAAAGGCGTCCTATATGGTGTCTTTTCCTTCCTTCGCCTCCTGCAAACCCATCACTCGCTCCGGGCGCTTGACATGACCGCGATCCCCGCCTACCGGTACCGTATCCTCGACCATTGGGACAACCTGAACCGCTTCGTCGAACGGGGCTACGCAGGTCTTTCCCTGTGGAACTGGTTTAAGCTCCCTACCTATAAAGACCCGCGCTACAGGGACTACGCCCGGGCCGACGCCTCCGTCGGCATCAATGGGACCGTTTTGAATAACGTTAACGCCAGCCCGCAGATCCTAACCGCCGACTGGCTGACAAAGGCTGCAGCATTGGCTGATATTTTCCGCCCATTCGGCATCCGCGTCTACCTCTCCGTCAATTGGAGCTCCCCCATCGAGATCGGTGGTCTGAAGACAGCCGATCCGCTCGATTCCGCCGTCCGGCGCTGGTGGAAAGATAAGGTGGCGGAGATCTACCGCTACATCCCAGACTTCGGCGGCTTCCTGGTAAAAGCCAACTCGGAAGGACAGCCCGGTCCTCAAAACTATGGGAGGACGCACGCCGACGGAGCTAACGTGCTCGCGGACGCCTTGGCCCCCTATCATGGTATTATCATCTGGAGGGCTTTCGTCTATAGCGCCTCCAGCGAAGACAGAGCAAAACAGTCCTATGATGAATTCAAACCGCTCGACGGTCAGTTCAAAGCAAACGTACTGCTTCAGATCAAGAACGGCCCGATCGACTTCCAGCCCCGCGAACCATTCCATCCCCTATTCGGCGCTATGCCCCATACTCCCCTTTTGCTGGAGGTACAGCTGACACAGGAATACCTTGGATTTTCCAATCACCTGGTCTATCTGGCGCCCCTGATCGCCGAATGCCTGAACTCC
>DATMLR010000105.1:0-9667 GCA_035570015.1 Puia sp. | reverse complement strand
CTGCCTCTTTGTCTGTCCAACGGCAGCGCCACTACCCTACCCCCTCCTTCCGCGATCCGCTCCCGGGCCGATGCCAGCGACTGCTCAACTTGCTCGTCAGACGGAAACTGCTCGACGAAGTGAACAGATTCCAGCAGGGTCCTTGCCCAATCCTGAAAAAAAGGATCGTTAATAAAGTCATTTTCTCCTCTTTTCATAGCTGATAGTAATAAGTGCCGGCATCCGGCGGTTTTACCCCATGGGAGACAAAAAAAATTTCAGGCAAGGCCCCGGACGAGGAGCAGGATGGTTAAGACGGGTAGCGACAAGGACGTTTTGAGCTGTAGGAGGGCCCTCGACATGATCTTGTAAGTGGCTTTGACCGAGATGCCCATGATGACTGCCACTTCTTCGTAGGATAACCCTTCATAAAATCGGAGGAAGATCGCTTCCCGCTGACGCCCGGTCAGGGTCTGGAGAGCCTGCTCGAGACGTTGCCTTAGGTCCGCCTGGAGGTCCAGGCGGATAAGCAGTTCTTCCCGCCCGAAATCCAGTTCGGCGGGCTCGGCATTTTCGAGGCGGCGGAGCTTGCGATCCCGGCGGAGTTTTCGGAATAAAATAAAGCGAAAGGTTTGCAAAAGATAACTGTGCGGCTTTTCCACCCGCTGCAGACGCTCACGTCCCGTCCAAACCGACACCAGCGTCTCCTGCAGCGCATCTTCCAACACCGCGATATCCGTGGTCATCTTTCTGCCGTAGTTGTAGAGACGGCGGTAATAGAACACGTAGAGTTGCCCGTAGGCATCCTGATCACCGCTGCCGACCCGGGCCCAGACATCGTTTTCCAGCAAATTGTGTGAAGAACCTATAGCCTTAACATTTTCTTAAAGGTCGGATAAATCCCGGGTATTCATCGATCATTTTGTCTTATTAAATACCGTTAACCCGCTTTCTAAATATTGAGCATAGGCCGTTGCGTCATAAACGGCTCCCTGCGGAGGAACCAATAATTGCCCCGTATCATCCAGCAAAACATAATCGGGTTGAGAGTTGCTGTTGAATTTCGATGCCTGGAGATCACTATTGAGTGCTCCGATATTGGTCACCTGTCTTTTGCTGAATGAACTGGTGTATTGTTCGGTTGCCGGCAAACCGGTCTTGTCATCCACGTACAACTGGATCAGCACATATTTATCCCGGATGAGCGGCAGCACCGCTTTGTCCGGCCAAATCGTCGCCTCCATTTTCCGGCAGTTCACGCAAGCATGACCCGTAAAGTCGATCATGACCGGCTTATGTACTTTTTTTGCAAACGCGAGTCCTTCCTCGTAGTCAAAGAAGGCCTGGAGCCCTAAAGGGGCATGAAAAAGGCCAGCATATTTAATGGTTTTCGGAAAATCGCCGCTGCTGTTGGTGACAGTTGTGTTGCTTCCCCCGGTAAGCGTCGGTGTATAGAGATCAAAATCCTGTGTATCCTGGGGTGGTAAAAATGCGGCAATCGACTTTAGGGGCGCGCCCCAAAGTCCGGGTATCATATAAACGGTAAAGGCCAATGCCACGGTCGCCAGGAGTAATCTCGGAACAGATACAAATGGTAACGGGCTATCATTGGCCAGGGTGAGTTTTCCCAACAGATATAGGCCCAACATCCCGAAAATGACGATCCATAGCACAAGAAAGATTTCCCGATCGAACCAATGCCAGTGATAGGCCAGGTCGACATTGCTAAGGAATTTTAGGGATAGCGCCAGCTCCAGAAAGCCCAAAACGACTTTGACGCTATTCAGCCATCCGCCGGATTTCGGCAGCCGGCTCAGCCAGCCGGGGAATAATGCAAAAAGTGTAAAGGGCAAGGCCAGCGCCACCGAAAATCCCAGCATCCCCACTGCCGGCGCCAGCAGGGCCCCTGTGGTGGCAGTCTGTACCAACAGCGTCCCGATGATTGGCCCGGTGCAACTAAAGGACACCAGCGCGAGGGTTGCGGCCATAAAAAAGATCCCGATAAGCCCTTGCCGGCGGTACCCCGCATCAACCTTGCTGACCCAGGAAGCAGGCAGCGTCAGTTCAAAGCCGCCCAGGAAGGAAGCCGCGAACAGGAGCAACAGGAGAAAAAAGGCCAGGTTGAATATTCCGTTCGTGGATAGATTGTTCAGCGCATCGGCCCCGAATATGGCCGTCACCGCCAGCCCTAACGCCACGTAGATTCCCACGATACTCAACCCATAGATCGCAGCTTTGCGGGCCGCGCCGCGCTTGCCCGCGCCTTTCGTAAAGAAGCTCACCGTCAGCGGCAGCATTGGAAAGATGCAAGGCATTAGTAGTGCCGCTAGGCCGCCCGCCATCCCTTCCAGGAAAATTGTCCATTTCATATAATCCTATTTCACGGAAATGCTAAAATCGATATCTTCCGGGGGAAGACACTGCAAGTCGTTACAGGTCATAAATTCCAGCTGTCCGGTGACCGTTGTCTGACCGGCTTTTAATTTAATCTTTTGCTGAAAGATGACACTGTTGACAAAAAAGCCCACTTCCATGTTGAATACCTTTTCCATCCGCTTGATCGGTTGGGGTTCTGTAGTGGGGCCGTCCGGGGCGTAGTCCTTTGAAGCGGTAAAGGTGAATTTGGTCGCTACCGGTCCCCCTTCCCTCATGTGTTGGGAATAGACATGCCAACCGTCGTCAATTGTCGCCTTAAAGAACAGGGTCGCCTCGTTCGGTCCCGTCTTCTTCGCGCCATAGCTCCAGGTGACGGGTTTCAAGATCTGGCCTTTTGCGGCTCCACTCGCGAAAAGCGAACCGACCATGGCGAACATCCATAGCTTATTCATTTTTGATTGTTTTAAGCGTTTTTATATTCCCGCAAAGACCGGCTCCTTCAGCCGGGCGATGGGATGATAACCCGTAAACTCTGTATCCGTGGAGTAATATCCTTCGCGTACGGGCTCCTCCTTCACCAGGTCCGTGCTCAAATATTTCTTGTTGCTGTCCGGCAGCAACGTCACGACTGTACAGCCAGAACCCAACCGGATGGCCAACTGGATCGCGCCGATCACATTGGCACCCGACGAAATGCCCACCGCCAGCCCCAATTGCCGCGATAACTTCTGCGCCATTAAGATCGCATCCCCATCACTCACCTGCACCACTTTGTCCAGTTCATCCAACCGGACGATGGGTGGAATAAATTCATCCGAAATTCCCTGAATGCGGTGACTCCCAACCTTCTTCCCTACAGAAAGCGTTGGTGACTCCAGTGGCTCGAGCGGGTGGATCCTTATCCGGGGATTCATCCGGCGCATAAAGGCTCCCACACCCATGACCGTGCCACCCGTCCCCACGCCGGCGACAAAGGCATCCGGCTGTCTACCCACGTCGTCCAACTGATCCCATATTTCCACCGCTGTAGTCCGCTCATGCGCTTCCGCATTATACTCATTCGCAAACTGCCGCGGAAGGAATGCCCGACCGCCCAGGGCCAGCCGCTCACTCAGCTCCAGACTGCCGACAAAGCCACCCTGCTGTTTGCTGATCAATTCCAACTCCGCGCCCAGGCTGCGCAAAATCTCCATTCGCTCTTTCGACAACCAGTCGGGCATGACGATCTTAACCGGATGGCCCAACGAGCGGCCGATAGACGCAAAGGCGATACCCGTATTGCCGCTCGTTGCCTCGATGATTGTATCCCCGGGTTGGATTTTTTCCTGATGGTATGCTTGTTGGAGAATATACAAGGCCATCCTGTCTTTTACACTTCCCGTAAGGTTGTAGTGCTCGCATTTCACGTAGATCTCACCCGGCACGCCTTTATAGTCGTACTGCAAGGCCAGCATCGGCGTGTTGCCAACCAGGTGCCAGAGCCGCTCGAAAGTCCCCTCCACCCCTTTAACAGTTTCCGCCATAAAATTGTATATATATTTGATCAAAGATCAAAAAGCCAATGCTGAAAAACGATTGTTAGTCAGTTATCCAGAAATAATTCGGAAAAAGAAGTTTCTTTTGTGCTTAATTCCACTTTATGTATCAGTATGACGACATCGACCTGAAAATCTTAAGCCTGCTGCAGGCGGACGGCTCTGCCACCCACAAAGAAATCGCGTTTAAACTCCATAAATCTGTCGCCACCATCCACGAACGTACCCGGCGTCTCAAAGAGGAAGGCTATATCCGCCGGATTGTCGCCATTCTGGACCCCAAAAAAATCCGCAAAGGATTGATCGCCTTCAGCCACGTTCTCCTTAATGATCACACATCAGCGACCCTTACCAACTTCGAACGCGAAGTCATCAAATTCCCCGAAGTCATGGAGTGCTTTCAAATGACGGGAAACTTCGACTTCCTTCTTCGAATTGCCACGAACGATATGGACGAGTACCAACATTTTTACCGGACCAAACTGGCAAACTTGCCAAATATCACCACGGTCCAGAGCTTTTTCGTCCTCACAGAAGTAAAGAGCGACACGGCCTATCCAATATGACGCGTCAAAAAAATACCATGGCAGGAGAAAAAGACTTGGGTAAGCTCTTAGAAACGATGAAACCGAAACTGCAGCCGGGAGACTATGTATTTTGTACAGTGGAAGACCTTAATACGGTGCCCGCCGCCGAGCCGATCCTGATATTCCGAGAGAAGGAAGGGATTACGCTTATTGTCAGGAAAGAGATTGCCGATAAATTAGGATTTAACTATTCGTCTGTTGCCGCCTGGATCACGCTGACTGTTCATTCTTCGCTCGAAGCGGTCGGGTTGACGGCCGCTTTTTCAAAGGCCTTGGCCGAAAATGGCATTAGCTGCAATGTCGTGGCGGCTTTTTATCATGATCATTTGTTTGTGCGACAGCAGGATGCGGCGAAAGCAATGGAGATATTGAATGGATTGTCTGCTTGAGGACGCCAGTTGGGTCAAGGGTATTTTGGGGGGGAGTGGGTTAAAATCTATAGAAAGCTGTCAGACCCGAGCCGTGCGCGCTGAATGGCAAAAGGCTGAGCCGGGAATTACGCAGCCCTTTCACGCGGTGCAACGCTGGCGTTAGTAGTCCCGAGGCTACTCCTACCCCCGCTCCCAACGTAATATCGGTGGGGAAATGCTCTCCGGCCAAATTCCGCCAATAGCCGGTCAATGCGGTGAGTGCCGCCGCTCCGCCGTAAAATGCCCATTTATACCTGGAATCCGGGTGATAATCTGCATAGGTCTGCGCAACAAAAAAGAATGAAGTGCCCACCAGCGCTACATGCCCGGCAAAAAATGAATTCCTTGAATTGGGTGAGGTTCTTGTACCGATCGGGCTGGCCGATTCATAGACCAGCGGACGGTGGCGGTTGACATAATGTACGGCCGAGGTGTAGAGTACCCCGGTCATCGTCATGGCTTCGGCATAAAGAAAAGTCAGTTTCCAAAAATCTTTCCGCATTTTTTTGTCGATCCCGAATACGATCAGGGGAAACGGCATCGCCAGAAAAAACGGCTCATAGCTAAGTTTGTCGACGCTATGGTTATAAGGGTGTACTGCCCAGCGGTCGAACCAGTCAATTTTATTTATCTTGAGGCTCTCCACTTCCGCCACACTGGAATTGTCTTTTTTGGCGATCTGCGAGAAATTATAAAGATCCCAGGCTGCGCCTGCAGCCTCCGCAGAAACGTTCACGACAGCCTTGATCCTATAAATCTGCTGGCTGGCCTGTGCAAATTGACTTTTACCCGAGCTATCTGTACGGTATTGGGCAGAAACGGTCCCGGCTGCAAAACCCGTCAAAAGGCAGAAAGGAACTAAAACTCTTCTACAAATCATAAATGGCATGTTTATTATTTTGTCGATTTAAGGGATAAGACTAGGAACACAATCAAAAACGTGACGATTGTCAGGATCAAACCAGCGATGAATACTTTGTAAGCCACTGCCAGGTATTGGAATTTTCTGGATAGTACGCGTCGGACCTGGAACGACTCTTCGGTGATCTGATGAAAGACCTCCTCCTTATTTCCTTTGAATATGCCGTTCACGCCGGCAGTATATGCTTCCAACGATATATTGCGGAATTCCCGGTCAACCCGATCGAAACTGCCAAGAAAGAACCTTTCGCTATGGGCGAAAGCTTTAGTATCATATGCATGCTCCTGGGGTCGGCTTGCCAAAATGGCATAGATGATGGTAATGACGGAAGAGATCAGGATAATACCGACCGGAATCACATAAAATGGATTTGAATCGACGTGACTGACATTGTAGGCAATGATCACTGAAACGATAATGGAGCTAATGTGGGTCAACAATCCAGCTTTTCGGTCAGCTACACTTATAAGCGCGAGGTAGTTCCGGAACGCGATTTTAAAGAGGTCTTCTGTTTCTTTGTTAGATAGTAGGTTAGCCGGCAAATCGGTTTGCGGACTGTTTTTTTTTCTGGCTGCTTCCTCTTCAAATCTCCAGATTCTTCTCTTAAGCTCGTAGAAATTCCTGTGACGCTGGTCGCCGTAAGTTTCCCGGGCGTATTTCGTGTAGAAAGGATTATCTACAAACTTTTTCCTGAGTATTTCGTTCCATTCCTCTTCGGTGTAAACCAGGTGTTTGGCTTTCTCTGTTTCAATGCGCAACAAATCGGCGCGCTCAATGGTATCCGGTAAGCCGAGATAGGCATTCGTTCCGTCAAGAAGTATTTCTTCCACGGCGTTTTGAGGCAGTCTTGGGACGCGAAGAAATTGAAGATAATCGAAAAACGGTTTTTCGATATCGGGCGGGAGGAGCTTTTCCTGCACAAATTTTTCAACGATTTTCCTGTTATTTAGGTCCTGGTCCCCGGCATCCGGCAGGCCTACGTCGATGAATATGACGGCCAGCAGGCCTGGTAATAATTCTGCTTTACCCAGGCCCTCTGCCTTGCCGATTTCTTTGCACGCCTTGACCTTCTCGGTCGCAAACGCATAACTGTGGAACAGGAAGATATCACCGAATCTCGCATAAAATGGAAAGATAAACTCGGATGCCTGTTTGATCCAATTTGTGTCCTTTGTATCCATAAGTGAAGAGGTCTTGTATTTAAAATAGAAACCCCAGTTTCATCAGCAGCACGCCGCCATCGGTTCCCTGCCCATAACTGGCGGAAAACACCAGCTTTTGCAAAGGCGATACCCACAAACCACCGCCATAACCGTCATGCCACTGATCGCTGGACTGCCCACGGTCCCATATCCGGCCAATATCATTGAAGAACAACACCCCTAGACGGCCCGGGAAAAGATAGGTATTGAAATCCGCCAGTTTAAGCCGCAGATCAACGTTGTGAAAGAAAGCCTCATCTCCGGCAAACCGGTATTTCCGATACCCCCGCAAATTCTCCGTAGCGCCAAGAAATTGGGCATTGTAAAAATCGTATGCCCCGAAGGTCTCACCCCACCCCACCCGGTTGGCGATCACCACATTCTGCCGCGAATCCAAATTCGTATACATTGAAAAGTCACTATTCAGCTTCGAATAATCATGGCTGAAAGGATTCAACCCGCCGAAACTACTGAAACGCGTATCCCAGAATATGCCCTTCGAAGGCAGTAGCTTACTGTCCCGGGTATCCAGGATCACCTCGGCCCGGCCGCCGACATATGCCTTGTCCTCATATAATTGCGTCTTGTTCAACCCATTTATTTCGGTCTGGTTGATATACCGGTCGAAATTGTCCGCACTGTCCAAGCTGAAATACTGAAAGACCGGCCCAGCGGCCATCGACAAAAAGGAGCCGAACCTTTTACGTAGCTGCACATCGAATTCATAGCTGTCATAACGCGCCCGGTAATAAAGGACTCCGTCCGGCTCATGCTTGTTAAAAACCGTTTCATTGCCAAAACCGAAAAAATTGATTGTATTGTTGGGCGACCGCACGTCGGCATGCGCCAGGAAATCTAACTTGCCAATCGCATCGATGGCCTCGAACCGGTACTTGAAAAGGTAAGCCTTGGTCGCCAGCGAATGATCGACCGTCAACACCTGCAACGTCTTATACGGCACCTTGTGAAATCCCCGGGTCGTATACTCAAGACCCAGGCCCAGAAATATGCCATCATCCGGGTTATACGCAGCACTTAGCGAAGGCCTGAACACATTATATTTGTAGCCCAGTTTATCGACGGAGTTGATAGCCGGATCCTTCGACAGATACGTCCGGTACAAACCCGTTCCGGAAAATACATTCTGCTCCGTACTCAGATCATAAAATTTCGTTTTACCGGCCGGCGCCACTGCATCCCCCTGAAACCGGTCATTTCCCGCTCCCCCGTCGATCCGAACGACAATACGACCGCCCTCCTCCCCATGCACGTGAAACTGGTCATCACCGCCCTGGCCATAGATCCGGATCTCGCTTGTCACCTCCGCAACAAAGACACGGCTGTAAACCACCCTGCCAACCGACCCATCCTTTCCGATCCGATGCTCACTTACGATCACGGTATCCTCACCCCTGCGCTCGACGTCGAACAGTTCCCCCTTGTCACTGCCATAAATACTGACGGACTTCGACAGGAACCGGTAATATTTCATCATTTCCGCTTTGAAATATAGTCGCCGCTCCTTTAGCTTTCTGACGATCCTTTCTCTTGAATATCCCTGGGTCTCTTTCGGTTGAAGCTCCAACGCATACTCGATCAGCGAGTCCGTCATTTTAGACAGAGTAAAATCCGTAGCGGCCCTCCAATCAGCCTCCGTCAACTCATTCAGATAATTCCGGTCGAAATTCCGGGCGTTGTTATTGAAGGTCTTGATATTCCTTGCCTTCGGCCGAAACCCCTGGACCTGCGGCGTCGCCCAAGGCGAACCGGCGATATAGGGAATGACCCCCTGATTGATAAAAAACACTTGGTCCCGATCCCTCGGCACCGGCGAAAGCAGCTTCTCCTTCCCGTCATCCGTCTCCATCCAGCGCCACTGGTCCTCATGCCGGTCAAAGTCCATAACGAACATATCCAGCAGCCGGGCCTGCAACGCCGCATGCTGATCGATAAGATAGTCATTGTCCTTCTTCAACATAATCTCCAGGTCATACATATTGTAGGTCTTCTTCCCATTTCCCGGCTCATGCTCCTCCAAAAAAGCTAACATATTCCCATAGTCCTCCCTGAATCTCCCTAACCTCGGATCATCGGGGATATAGACCATCGTGGGCGTAGCATGCGGAACCCCAAGCGCAGTCGCCAGCGGCGGCACCGACAAACACGCATAAGGATACGACGCCGAGACACCGTCCGTGATCACGTCCATAGCGAACTGATCTCCCTGCAACGCCACCGGCAACGCATTCGCGGTGACATATTTTCTCACCCCCCGCAACACATAGGAGACACCCTGGGAATTGACGATCCTCAACGACCTCGTCTGGGTGCCTCCACCCCGCTCTACCGGCGTCCACCCCGTCATGTCAAAAACCTTGACCTTCACCGGAATCGCCCATTCCAAGCGGTAGTTACGTCCCAGCCACAAATGCTTAAACCCACTCGACAGGAACGCGGCGTCAGCCGCCACGGTAACGCTGTCCGGAAATGATCTCACCGCGCTCGCCGTATCGACGCGCGCTGGCAATGGTGACAGGGTTTCCGAATAAAAAGGGTTATCCAGGCCGGCGGCGGAATCCACGCGGTAAAACTTGATCCCAGGCGGCCCGCTTGCATGCAGTTCGATCGCCGCGAAGCCTATATCTGAACCGGATCC
>DATMLR010000104.1:0-17435 GCA_035570015.1 Puia sp. | reverse complement strand
GGAAAGTGAGGGCGGGATGGTTTATACATGGGAGGTGCATGACAGGCCAGCTGTTAAGCAGGAGCCGTTCGCGCCTTCCTGGCCGAAGGTGGAACCGGGAGTGCTGCTGGCGTCCGGAGAGTTCGAAGAAGGCGGCTATAGGGGGCGGTTATATTCCTGGGCGGATATGGGCAGGTTTGTAGAAGATCTATACCGCGGCAGGGACCAGCTTCCGGAGGAGGCCAGGCAGAAGGTACATGCGCTGATCAGCGGCATAACCGATGACCGGAAGAAGATCGAGATCCTGTATAGCTGGCTGCAGCAGAATACACACTATGTGGCAATCGAGCTGGGGATCGGCGGATGGCAGCCGTTTGATGCGAAGGATGTATACACCCGGAAGTATGGCGATTGCAAGGCGTTATCCAACTATATGGTCGCGTTGCTAAAGGAAGTGGGTATCCGGGCCTGCAATGTGCTGATCCGGTCGGGCGATCTGGCGCCGGCGATGGACACCGGCTTTGTTTGCAGCCAGTTCAATCATGCGATCGTCGTTGCGTTCGCGGGGAATGACTCGGTTTGGCTGGAATGCACCAGCCCTTATCTGCCAGCCGGGTATCTTAGCAGCTTCACGGCGGACCGCGAAGCGCTGCTGCTCGATGACAATGGCAGCCATGTCGTGCACACGCCGGTATATGGCGTAAAAGAAAACCGGCTCATCCGCGTATTGCAGGGGGGCATCGATTCGGGCGGGAACCTGCAAGCTCAGCTGCGGATCGACTATTCCGGACTGGAGCAGGATGCGCTGGAATCGGAAATGGATCATCTGTCGAAAAATGAATTGCGTGAACAGCGGCAGCAGGCGCTTGGGTTGTCCAATTGCACGATCGATGAACTAAGTTATCGGACGACGCGCGCTGCCGTTCCGGCTATCGAAGAGACCATGCGGCTGACGGCTGCGGCGTATTCAACGGTTTCCGGCGGCCGCATTTTCATTAGCCCCGGGACTTTCCTGAAGGGGGTCGAACCGGTCAGCGAGTCGGGTCCGCGCCGGCGCGACGTAGAGCTGACGAGGTCTGTGGAGGAAACGGATTCTGTCTTTCTGCGGATCCCGGCCGGTTATGTCCCGGAGGGGGCATTACCTTCCGCCAGCTATTCGGCTGCGTTCGGCAGTTACAGGATCAGGGGGGAAATGAAAGGGGATACGGTGGTATTGATCTGCCGGTTCCGCCAGCACAAGGGGACGTATCCGGTCGACAGCTGGTCGAAGCTGGAACATTTCTTCAACCTGATCCATCAGGAAGCAAACCGGGAGCTAGTGTTTATCCGGGCGGTGAAACCGGCTTAATTGCGGTATCTTTATGTGAACAAAACCGGGCGGAGCCCGGAAAACATATGAGGATCGGTGTAGCTCAAACCAGACCATTCAAAGGAGATATTCTGCGGAATATCGAAGCGCATCTCCGGCTCATCGAGATAGCCGCCAAGGCGCGGGCGGATATGATTATCTTCCCTGAGCTTTCCATTACGGGTTATGAGCCGGGAATGGCGGCGGGGCTGGCGACCACGGCTGAAGACGTCCGGCTGGATATTTTTGAGACGCTGAGTGAACGGTATTCGATGACGATCGGCGTAGGGATACCGGCAACCGATGAAGCGGGTGTGCGGATAACAGAGGTGATCTTTCCGCCGGGGCAGCCGCGGCAAACATATTCCAAGCAATATTTGCATGCGGATGAGGAACCTTATTTTATTTGCGGTACAAAGCCCGGGTTCGTGAAGGGCGGCAGGATCGCGCTGGCGATCTGCTATGAATTGTCGGTTCCGGCGCATTCAGAACAGGCGCGTCGGGGTGGGGCGGAGATCTACCTGGTAAGCGTTGCAAAAACAAAATCCGGAATGGAGCGGGCGGCGGAGACACTGGCCAATATCGCAAAACGCTATTCGATGACGGTGCTTGTCTCGAATTGTGTCGGGCACTGCGATAATTTCGACTGTGGCGGCGGGTCGGCGGCATGGAACAGGGAAGGGGTGAAGCTTGCGGAGCTGGATGGGGCAGAAGAAGGAATTCTGGTGTTGGATACCGAGACGGGGGAAGTTATCATCAGGCAAGAATATACTCCCTACTTACATGCAGGTAAGTAAAAAAACAGCCCGGCATTATGTCTGGGGCGGCAATTGCGACGGCTGGCATTTGGTCGAGACAGATTCTCTCAGCGTTATAGAAGAGCGCATCCCGCCCGGCGGAAGCGAGGCGTTCCATTATCATGAGCGTGCGCAGCAGCTTTTCTACATACTTGCCGGGGTTGCGACATTCGAGACCGATGGAGTTTCAGCGACGGTCCGGTCTGGAGAAGGATATCATGTGTTGCCGGGGACGCGGCATCGAATCCGGAATGAGGGGACGGAAGACCTGCATTTTCTGGTCGTTTCGCAGCCGAAGTCGCATGGCGATCGAGTGAATGTGTAGGTGGGCGCGGCGCTAAACGAGCTTCTCCAGCACGGGCTTGTATTCCCCCTTGCGGGCCAGCGTATTCAACAGCATCCTTTCATACAGGATGCGTTGCGCCCCCTGGATATTTTCTTCTTTTCCTTTCCAATAGTGAAGTTCGGGGTCCTGGATCGCGCGTGAGAACGAGAAAGTCAGCACCCAGGGGAGGATGTCGCCGTATAGTACGTGCATGGCGTTGAGGTGTTCGGTGGCCGTTTCGGGGGATTGGCCACCCGACAGGAATGCAATTCCAGGGACGGCTTCGGGGACGGTGCTCAGGAGGCAGGTCACGGTTGCCTTGGCCACGGCTTCGGTACTCACCTGTCGCGTCGATTCGTTGCCCGGCAGTACCATATTGGGTTTTAGAATGAGACCGCGAAGGTCTACATGCTGGTCGTTGAGTTCGATGAAAAGCTGGGTCAGGACATTCCGGGTGACGGCGAAGCACAGATCGATGTCATGGGGGCCGTCCATCAGGACTTCCGGTTCTACGATCGGGACGATCCCCGCTTCCTGGCAAAGGGCGGCATAGCGGGCTAATGCGTGGGTATTGGCATGGATGCAGCCCATGCTGGGAATATCCGGGCCGATGGTGATGACGGCTCGCCATTTGGCGAAACGCAGCCGCATTTCGTGATAGGCAGCCAGGCGCTGGCGGAGGTGATCCAAACCGAGGGTGATCTTTTCACCGGGGAAGCCGGCGAGATCGGTCGTGCCTTCGTCGACCTTGATCCCGGGGATAACACCCGCCCGTTCCAGTACTGTGATAAAGGGGACACCGTCCTTCGTCGATTGGTGGACGGTCTCGTCGAACATTATCGCGCCGCTCAGGCATTGACCGATGCCGGGGGTTGTCACGATGAGCTCGCGATAAGCCCGGCGGTTCTCCTCGGTGTTGGGGATGCCTTCCATTTCAAAACGGTGGCTGATCGTGGACATGCTTTCGTCCATGGCCAGCAGGCCTTTACCTTCGGCCATGAGGGCGTTGGCTGTTAAACTAAGCTCCTGGGTGCTCATAAAAGATCGTTGAGGTATCGAAGTTAAAAAAATCGCCCCACTTGCGTGGGGCGTCAAAAATCTTTTTTGTCAGGGTCTCACTACTTGTAAGTCTTTCAGGATTGGATTGGAGTTTTTCGGATCTGGATCTTATTTGGGTTTTTCGTGGATAGGCGGTTTTTTCGAGGGATTTGGATGTTTCGGTTGGTTTTCAAAGGTCAGTGGATCTCTTTCGTTGCTGATACAAAGGTGCAAAAAAGTACCGCGCCGGGGAAACTTATTCGACCGGCATAGCATTCAGCCCGACGAACGAACGTTTTGCCCGACGAACGGAAAAATCGTGTATTTTACCGATATAAAATCGAGGGGTGAATTTCCAGGTCTTTCTGCGGTTCCTGAATTCTAATTTGGTGTAAAACAATTACTTATGACTTTTGGTGATATCTGGTCTGCGATCAGATCGCATAAAATCAAGTGAACTATGAACATGGAGGAATTACGCGACCATTGTCTACAGAAGCCGGGGGCGGAAGAATGCTTTCCGTTTGGCGAAGAGACGCTGGTCTTCAAGGTCGGTGGGAAGGTATTCCTGATCGCGAGTCTGACGGAAGGGAATCAATTCAATGTGAAGTGTGATCCGGAGCGGGCGGTTGAGCTCCGGGAGCGGCATGAGGAGGTTCAGCCGGGGTACCACATGAACAAGCGGCACTGGAATACGGTGCGGATGGATGGCGCGTTGAAGGGGAGGGAGATTAGGGAGATGATCGATCATTCGTATGCGATCGTGGTGGATGCGTTGCCCAAGAAGTTGCGGGATAAGTTGAGCTAGCTGAATTCGATCTCGTCGAGGTGGTCCCGGTTATAGGCCTCACCGGCGAGGGGCACCATATCCCTGGCGTGTCCTTTGATAATGTATTTATTTAGAAAATCCCTTTTGGAATCTCTATACCAGGCGACCATTCTTAGCTTGCGGAGCGTAAAAATGTATACCCAGGCAAGGTCCAGTTGGGCAGGGAGAAAACCACATCGGGCGCTCCCGGGGTAAAGATGGTGATTGTTATGCCATTCGCCGGCCAATAAGCCTGGTCTTGATTGGTTGATCGAAAGGTTGCTGCGGTCGAAATCGATGCCGTCGCGGTGTTTCAATTTCCCGCCGCCATGGCCGGTATAGTTAAAAGCCCGGATCAGGGCAAACCAGAGCATGGCAGCACTGAAGATTGCGCAGGCCAGGCCCGGGCCGCCGATCAGGTAGAACACAGTGAACCAGAAGCTCCAATTGAGCACCCATACGGCGACGGTGTATACGGGGTTTGCAATGGAGCCCCATTTTTTATATTGGGGATAGGAATTCAGTTTTACTCCAGTATGTTTCATGAAGTGAACGGCTTTGTTGTAAGCCGGTTCGGTTAAGTCGGGGGAGACCCGCTGGTGGTTAAATTCTGCCAGCATGCAGTACCAAAAGCCTGCCTGAGCGTTGTAAGGGTCACCTGGTTCGTCGGATTTGCAATGATGAACGTGGTGGGAAACGACGTAAATCTCTTCCGGGACAGTTTTGATGACGAGGTTTTGGGTGACGATCCGCCAGAGCGGGTGGCTGAAAGCATAGGATTTATGCGTGCAGTACCGGTGAAGCCAGATTGTGCCATGGGTACCCATGATGACCATGCTGTAAAGGACGATAGCGATCACCAGATACCAGGAAAAGTACTTGAAGAGAAAGAGGACAAAGAAGGGCAGCATCGCTGTCAGCATGAGGAAGCTGACGAAGGAAATCCAGTTACGGCGGCTTTTGAAGATGTTCATCCGGGAAAAGGCCTCCGACCAGAGCTTTCCGCGGCTGGGGACGATCAGGGCGCCGTCGTTGTCTTTCCAGCCATATGAAGGGGTGTAGAGGAGGTCATCAATGAACGTGTTTTTGGCCATTACGGGTTAACATTTAAACGTCTGGGGTAAATCAGACGTAACAAACAACTTGGGTTTAGGTGTAATTTAGGATTGGGGTTTGTGGGAGCGAGGCTTTGTAAGACGGTGAAGATAGGGTTATTATTGCTTGTGTCGTGTTAAGAATTTAAATACCTGTTAATTATGTAAATAGTAGACTAATATTTAATAAGATTTTTTATGGTCTGGGGAAATAAGTGCGCGACTTTGATCACTTTGACCGGTCTTCGTAGATGCCGATCATCAGGAGCCAAGCTCCCGAAATGAGGAAAGCGAATAAAATGATGATTGCGACGGCTGCGATGTAAAGCCCTGAGCTATATCCAAGAATGAGGAAAATAGCACTTACGACTTCAGCGAGGTAACAGATGGTGCCACCCGCCAGACGCGGCATATTCAGGCCAATTGTACTCATACCCGCTCTGATAGCTATAACGTAGCCCCTGATGAAGATGATTGTTGAGATGAGCCAAAGAAGAAGCCACTCAAGGCCGAGCACTCCAAGAGATTGATTCCCAATAAGCGCAAAACTGCTGGCCATGAAAATTGCCGTGAAGCCCGTTAGCATGTTAATTGCCCGGTTCTTATGTGTCGTATTCTGGATAATGATATCGTGTTTGATCGACATCGCGACGAAAATAAGACCTGCAAGCGCCGCCGCGCCGCCACCCACCATCACAAAAAAGTTATTCCATTGCTCCGGCATAAAAAGAGGCATAAGGCTTTAGTTAGATTTGTTTATTTGTTGGTAACCAGGGTGAGCAGATATTCGTCCAGATTGGCCATTGCCGCGGCAGTGCCTTCTTTGAAGCCCATCTTGACAAACATTTCAACTACGGAAAGGTCATTGAATACTTTCTCAATATAAACTGTGGTTATCCCCGACCCGGCCTTGAAGGAATTCTTCGTCAGGGAAAAGTTATTATTGAGGACATTTCCATTTTCATCGCAGAAGGTATTCCGGGAAGTGAAACCGGACTTGGGTTGGATCTTGATAAATTCAGCCAACGACCAGTGGGTGGCATTCTCGGGGGACACCATAGCAGATAAACACCTGCCTCCTTCCCTGAAATCCATCTCCTTGATGCGGTACCTCCATGGTTTTGGAGCTGACCATTGTTCCAGCATTTCCGCTTTTGTAAAGGCGTCCCAGACGAGATCGAGGTCGGCCGCAAATTCGCGGGTAATGTGAATCGTTTTCGTGGCTTTGTCCACGTTGAAATCAAACAGCAGGTTCATTTTTTGTTATTTTTTATGGTGTACAATAATTGATCGAGTTGCTGGAACTTTTCTTCCATAATTTTCCGGAACTGGTCAAGCCAGATATCGACTTCTTTCATTTTCTCGATTTTTAGTTCATAGAAGATTTCCCTGCCTTCTTGCTTTTGGTTCAGTAGATCACATTCGGACAAGACGCGCAAATGTTTGGATATGGACTGGCGGGTGATGTCGAAGTGCTCCGCAATGGCGTTGGGGGTCATTGCCTGCACGGCGATCAGAACGAGGATGGCTCGTCGGGTGGGGTCTGCAATAGCTTGAAAAATGTCGCGTCGCATGACTTAATATTTTCCGACTTCTCCTTTCACGGAACTGAATATTTTTTGGGAATTGAAGCCCACCCCTTTCTTAAACACCCATTCGATCTTCCTGATGTTTTGGATGTTCTCAGAAATATCACCGTCGATTACCACGAGGTCCGCGGACTTACCGACTTCGATGGAGCCGATCTTGTCTTCCAGGCCAAGCGCTTTTGCGCCATTGTAGGTCGCGATGCGGATCGCCTCTATCGGCCTAAACCCCGCCTGCGTCAGAAGTTCGATGGACTGCTGTGAGCCGTAGCCCGCCAGGGTGGCACCGCTGCCGGTAGGGTCGGTACCTACGGTCAACAGGCCGCCGGCATCCGAAAACATTTTTTCCATCTTGAATTCCTCCCCCATGGCTTTGTTGCTGAAAGGGCTGCGCATTTTGTTGTACACGTTAAGGAACATATCGCGGGTGTCGGGCGACATCGCCTCCAGTACTTCGGGACGGATCGAAGTATCCAGGGTAGTCATGTTGTAGATGACGGCCAGGGTGGACGTCACGGTCACTTTTTTATCGATGAGGAACCGGATCAGGGCTTTTACCCCCGGCGAATCCGCGGAGGCGATGGGTGCTGCAAACAACGGACAGGCATTCTCCTTTTTATCCGGAACGAAATCCGTGGACACGGAAAAGCCATGTTCCAACTGGTCGATACCCATTTCCGCCGCCTCGTGGTAGGTAACAGCACATAAATGGCCCGTCACTTTCAGCCCCTTGGCGTGAGCCTCGTCTATTGCGGCCTTCAGTGTAGGCCTATTTATGAACATATATCCCTTGAAGGAAGTACAGCCCTGGCCGGCCCAGAAATCGACAAAGGCCTTCGCCTCCTCGGGTCCGCTCAATTGATGCATCCCGGGGAAGATGCTGCCTTTTCCCTCCAGGTAGGGCGCGGTTACGTCCATCGCCGGACCGAGGATCTTACCCGCATCGATGTCCCGTTTGAGGTTCAGGTCGGAATAGGGCTCGACACTACCGGCGGTACGAATCGTCGTAGCACCGCAGGCCAAGTATAGCTTTGGGAAAGTGTAGGGCAATTGTTTGACATGCAGATAGGTGAAGTCGGCGGAGTAGGCTGCATAGTACATGTGTTCATGCAGGAGGACGAATCCGGGTAACAGGGATTTGCCGGTCAGGTCGATGACGGTACTGCCGGGAGGGGCGGAGAGATTTTTGCTATCACCTACCGCAGCTATTATTCCGTTGCGGACGATCACCGTTTGGTCTTCCAGCACCTTCAGGTGTTTGACATCGGCGAGCTTGCAATGGGTAAAGGCGATGACTGCGGTGTCGTAATCAATGAATTTTTTTACCACGGGTGAAAAGGAGCTTTGGGTCAGGGCCTGCAGCGCAATGAGCAGGTAAGATCCGGCAAGGAGAATTTTTTTCATCAAGCGGTTGTTTTTAATTTGAAATAATAATTCGCAGCCATTCGGGTGCAAATATATGCGCAGCCAATCGGTTGCCCAAATTTTTTTTAAAAATAAATAAGCGGCGGAGGGGAGAAAAGGTTGTAGTACGTGACTGGCGGAATTGACAAACCCCTGTATCTCAGTCAATTCCAAGTTAAACAGGGGTTGTCGTGTGCCCAGAACAGGAATCGAACCTGCACACCCTTGCGAGTACCAGATTTTGAGTCTGACGCGTCTACCAGTTCCGCCATCTGGGCGATGCTGAGGGGCTGCAATGGTACGGAATTTCAGCAGCCCGGCCAACAATTATTTGCTGAATATAGCCAATACATTCCGCCCTTCAATCAATGGCGATGCGGCCCACAAAAACGATTTATATACCTGGCGGGGGACCAAAAGCATCAAACCGCCTAACAGAGGTCTTTTTTGCTTAATGTGATTTGCCTGGATCTTGTACCATGTTTTATACTCCTTTAATCGCTCTGTTTTGAGGTAGACTGTAGTCAGATCAAAGTATTCGGCCACCTTTCTAAACGTGGCTTTATTCCACATGCCCGCATGGTGTGGCGGCAGATTCATTGTATGATACAGGTCATACTTATGGAGATAGGGATTACTATTTGGAACGGCCGCTATAATTTTGCCGCCTGGCTTCAAACAGCGTTTGGCAGATTCAAAGTAGTCCTTGACGTCGGCAATATGCTCGAGTACCTGAAACGAGCATACCGCATCATATTTGCCTTCATGTGAAACAGAATGTTCGCGCAGGTATTCTTCAAATATGTCAAAACCCTGTTGCCGGGCTTCCGCGATCGCCTTTTTATTCATCTCAAGACCAACGCCGACCGCTTTTTTCTTCCTGATCATATCCAGAAAATAACCTGTAGCGCACCCCACTTCAAGTACGGATTGTCCGGCTTTAATATGTTGAATCGCTTGAAGATGTTCCCACTTATCGGTTGGGTAGTAATCTTCCCTATTCTTTTGCAAGTCTTCATAAAAACCGGCATCGCCAAAAATACCGAATGGAAAATAATAGCGGTAGCCTGTGCGCCTGCATTTGCGGATCTCAACGTTGTCGATGCCTTCGAAGAAACGTCTTACATCTATGCGGATTTCATTATACTGATCTATAATATTACCGGCACTGATTTCTTTAATAAACTCTGTAAACGGTTCACCGGTTACAGGGCTAATTTCCTTCGATAAATTCATAGAATCCAAATAGAGAGTTTCGGGCTTTTTTGGAGATGCGTTAAAGGGAAAATCGGGTCGCAATATTACGGAATTGGCGCGGCCCGGCCAAATAGGAATAAAAAATTCTACCTTTAGCGGCGTCCCGATGGTAACTAAATCAGTATTGGATGATAACGATAGGCTTATTGCGCGAAGGCAAGGCTCCGGCAGATAATCGCGTGGCGCTGACGCCCGCACAATGTAAATGGATCCATAAGAACGTATCGGAGATCAGGGTGTTGGCGCAGGCATCGCCCGACCGGTGTTATTCCGATAAGGAATATCGCTCTGCGGGCATTGAGGTCCGCGACGAACTCAGCGAATGTGATCTTCTGTTTGGTATCAAAGAAGTGCCGGTGAACGAACTTTTGCCAGGGAAGACCTATCTTTTCTTTTCCCATACCAAAAAGATGCAGCCTGGCAATCAGGAGATGTTTCGCGCTATTCTGGAGCGGCAGATCACGCTAATCGATTACGAGTGCCTGGAGCACGATGATGGTCAGCGCATCCTGGGTTTTGGGTTTTTCGCCGGCGTTGTCGGCGCCCATAACGGCATTATGGCGTATGGGCTTCGTACGGACAGGTATACGCTGGGCCGGGTACTCCGCCAGCAAAGTTTCCGGGAGTTGATCCATACCTACTTCGGGCTCCGGCTTCCGGAGATCAAGGTGGTGGTAACGGGCTCGGGGCGGGTGGCGCATGGAGCACTGGAGGTCATGAACCTGCTTGAGATCGTAGAAGTCGAGCCGGATGAATTCCTGGAGCGAAGCTTTCATTATCCGGTGTTTACTCAATTAAAGGGGGCCGGCCTATACAGGCACGTGCGCTCGGGCGAATATCACCGCGATGAATTTCATTCACGACCTCAGGATTACCAGTGCAAATTTCTGCCTTTTGCCGCGACGGCCGACATTCTCATCAACGGGGTCTATTGGGACAAAAATATGCCAAGGCTATTCGAGTGGCAGGACCTTGCACAGGACGAATTTCATGTCCGGACAATCGCCGATATCACGGATGACCAGGGGGGATCGGTGCCGTGCAATCTTGGGGAGGGCAGCATGGAGGATCCGGTTTACGGCGTAGACCGGAAGTCGCGGATTCGGACCATGCCTTATCTTCCTGGTTGCGTCGATGTAATGGCGGTGGGTAATCTTCCGAATGAGTTACCAAGGGATGCTTCCCGGTATTTTGGGGAACAATTGATCAAGCATGTGCTGCATGATGTGCTGCGAGGCGGGTCGGTGATCGTCGATCGCGCGACGATGGTGAGGAATGGGATGCTGACGGAGCCCTATCGTTATCTGGCGGGGTATGCGGGGAAGGATAGATAGTAGTCTCTCAACAATTCTGTGAAATCTTCAGTGTAGGCGCCATCGTTATCCTGGATCGTGAGTTCGGTGGTTAGGATAAAATTGTCTCTCGTGTGGGAGAAATGAAGGATGCTGCGGAAAAAATCATGCCGGGGCGTCTGTCTGACCAGCAGCTTTTCCTTAAGAATGAAGCCATAACGGGTGGATGCCTCTTCTTCGAACCATGCTGTGCGGTGGTAGGGAAGGAGGACGCCAAATGATCCCGTGTTGGAAAGGTTCGTGTCAATGGCTTCCAATAGTTCGGAAAGGGTCAGCTCTTTGCTGTGCCGGGCCAGGTTGGCGGCTGCGGATGCGGCTGGGAGATCGTTTTCGAAGAATGGCGGATTGCTGATGATGAAGTCGAATTTTTCCGGAAATGAAAAGGAACGTACATCGCCGGGATAGACCTTGAACAATTGGCGCCAGGGACTTTGGCTGATATTCTCTTTTAGCTGGTGGAATGCATCGAGATCGATCTCAATACCCCGGATCTCACCCTTATGTTTCTGGGCGAGCATGAGCATCAGCAGGCCGGTACCGCTGCCGATATCCAACACCCGGGCGTAGGCCGGCGCTTTGTCGGCAAACCAGGCGCCGAGGATACAGGCGTCGGTGCAGACTTTCATGGCACACTGGTCCTGACGGACGGTGAATTGTTTGAATTGAAAATAACCGTTACGCATGGAATTTGGGGTTCGTTCTACCATTCAGCTCTTGCGCTGGCGGATACGGATAAGGGGGCAAAATCGCCGGCCAGGTACTTATAATGCCCCGTGATGGCGATCATGGCTGCGTTGTCTGTACAGTATTCAAAAGGCGGGATAAATGTGTTCCATCCTTCGACAAGCCCGGTCTCCCTGAAGGCGGAGCGCAGACCGCTGTTGGCGGAGACGCCGCCGGCGATACAGCAGTCTTTGATGCCGGTCTGGCGGGCGGCTTTCTTTAGTTTGTTCAGTAGGATCGAGACAATGCGAGCCTGGATCGACGCGCAAACATCCGAAAGATTGGTTTGGATGAAGTCAGGGTCTTTCGCCGAATTGTCCAAGAGGAAGTAGAGAATGGACGTTTTGAGGCCGCTAAAGCTGAAGTTCAGCCCGGGGATCTGTGGCTCGGGGAAGGAAAAGCGGGCAGGGTTGCTATCGCGGGCATATTTGTCGATGAGCGGGCCGCCGGGGTAGGGCAGGCCAAGCAGCTTGGCTGATTTGTCAAAGGCTTCGCCGGCAGCGTCGTCCAGGGTTTCGCCGATCACTTCCATATTCAGTGGGGAATGGCAAAGAACGATTTGAGTATGGCCGCCGCTGACGGTGAGGCAGAGAAAGGGGAAGGGAGGGATGGAGCGCGGGGAGGTCGGGGTGGGGGAGGACGTATCGTTAGGGATCAGGTTAGCCAGCACATGTGCCTGCATGTGATGAACGGCCAGTAGGGGGATATCCAGCGCCAGTGCAAGTGACTTGGCGAATTCAGATCCGACCAGCAGGGAGCCGATCAGGCCCGGGGATTGGGTGAAGGCGATGGCGGTCAGGTCCTTTGTGTCACAGCCGGCTTTTTTCAGTGCGGCGTCAACGACGGGGACGATGTGCTGGATGTGAGCGCGGCTGGCCAACTCGGGGACGACGCCGCCGTATTGCTCATGGATCGTCTGACCGGCAATAACATTCGACAGTATCCATCCGTCCCTGCTGATCGCGCAGCTTGTTTCGTCACACGAAGATTCGATGGCGAGGATCGTCACGGGCTTGCTCATGGTGCGCAAAATTACGGAAAAGGCGCGAGCGGGTGGCGTCTCAATTGGACCGGATGGCTACGACAGGATCCATGCGGGCGGCGACGAAGGCGGGGATGATGCCGGCCAGGACCCCGGTGAACAGGCACATAAAGACCGCGAGCACGATGATATTGAGGGGGATGAAAACATGGAAGTCCAGGATCGAGGAAAAGATCACCGTCAGCACAAAAACGGCCGCCATGCCGATCAATCCGCCGATTATGCAAAGGAAGGCCGACTCGAGCAGGAATTCCATCAGGATCGATCCGCGCTTGGCGCCGATGGCTTTTTTGAGCCCGATCTGAGAGGTCCGTTCGCGAACGGTAACGAACATGATGTTTGCTACGCCGAACATCCCGACGACGAGAGAAAGAGCAGCGATCGCCCAGCCGCCGATGTTCATCCCGGCAAAGATGGGTTCGAGGAACTTACTGAGGTTGTCGATATTGTTAACAGCAAAATTATCTTCCTGGGTGGGGCTCAGCTTGCGGATGGACCGCATAGCGCCCCGCAGTTCTTCGGTCAGTGCCGCAGAGGTAATGGTCGAGTCGCCTTGTGCAAGGATCTTAGGATTGCTGTATTCCTCCCGGAAGATCTGCCGCATGAAATTGTAGGTCAGCAGGATACTGTTGTCGAAATCCCAGGCGTTGATCAGGCTTTGGCCCTGCTTTTCCATCACACCGATGACGATAGCCAGTTTGCCATCCTTGAGCTTTACGGACTTGCCGAGTGCCCTATAGGGTACGCCAAACAAACGTTGCGCAATCCGGTAGCCCATCACGATATAGGGTGTGCCCCGATCGAAATCGGCTTGCTGAAAATAACGACCGGCGCCGACAGTCACTTGTTCGATCTTATCAAAATCCTCTGTGTTACCATAATACTGGACGCCGGTCAGGGAATTATCGCCGTAATCGACATTGCCGGAATTGTCCATCTCGAAGTCGATGTGTGGAGCTTCCGGCACTTTCAACCGCAGTAATCTGGCTTCTTCAAATTTCGGTGTGGGGCGCTTGATGTATTTCCACCACGGGAAATCCGGACCGCCGGAGTACTGCCATTTGTCGATGTAGATCGTTTTGGTGCCGAAGGACTTCAGGTCGTTGTTAACCGCGAGCTGCATGCTGCTGATCGTAGACAGTACACTAATGATGCAGAAGATGCCAAAGGTAATCCCCAGCAGCGACAGGAAGGTCCGGAGCTTGTTGCTGCGAAATTCCTGTAGGGCCATCTTAAAACTCGTCCAGATGATCTCCAGGTGGCGAAACATAGGCCGAATGTACTAAATTGCGTCGAATTCCGAATGGCGGAGATGCCGGACGGGCAAAACAAAGGATGTATGTTCACGATCGAAAACCAGGAGCTAAAGGTCAGCATCCACCCCATGGGAGCGGAACTGTGGAGTTTATATCACAAGGACTATGAGCTGGAGTATATGTGGGGCGGCGATCCGGCCTTCTGGGGCAAGCATTCACCGTTGCTCTTTCCGATCGTGGGGACATTGAAAGGCAATATTTATATGTACCAGGGCAGGTCGTATTCGCTGCCCCGGCATGGGTTTGCACGCGACCGGGAATTCAGCGTGGAGTCGCAGCGGCCGGATTCGATCACCTTCCTGCTGCGGAGCGACGAGCAGACGCGGGCCGTTTATCCTTTCGATTTTGAATTGAGGATTGGTTACCGGCTGGTATCCAATAAGGTCGCGGCTACTTATCAGATCAGGAACCCGGCTGCGGACCCGATGTATTTTTCTATCGGCGGACATCCGGCGTTCCGGGTGCCGCTGGTCCCGGGGACGGATTATACCGACTATTATCTCGAATTCGATGGCATAGAAGAGACACCCCGCTGGCCGATTTCGAAAGACGGGCTTATCGAACGCGAGCCGGTGCCGCTGCTCCAGGATACGGCGGTCCTTTCGCTCCGGAAAGAGCTTTTCGCCAAAGATGCACTGGTCCTGAAGCATCCGATCTCGGCGGGGGTTACGCTGCGTTCGGGCCAGACGGAGCGCGGGCTGCGGATGGATTTCCCGGGATTTCCGTTCCTGGGGATCTGGGCGGCGCCCAATGCGGATTTCGTTTGTATCGAGCCCTGGTGCGGGATTGCCGATCCGGTCGACAGTAATCAGCAGTTGGTGGAGAAGGAGGGGATCAACGAACTGGAAGGCGGCGGGGTGTTCCAGCGGACCTGGACGGCGAGCCTGATGTAGGAAATAGGCGAAGCTAAAATTCAAATTCTCTCACCCGCTGATCGCGTAACACTTCGTGGATGCAATGCCGGTGGTTGCGTTCGGAGCCCTGGACAATCCACTCGCCGGTGATGAGATTCTCCTCAGATTTACGCTGGCCGCTCCGTCGGAATTTGAGATGATGGCATTTGAACAGGTCTTCATATCGGTGGAGGGAGTCATTCTCGAACTGACAGACGATCTTATACACGTGGATCTGGTTAATTCGGTCAATCCAGCCTTCCAGCAGCATAAAAGTTAACAGAATCAGCAGAATAAAAGCGGCGGCGCAAACGGAGACCATCAAATAGCCCGCGCCGATTGCCATTCCCAGGCCTGCGGTCACCCAGATCATCGCAGCGGTCGTGATCCCGCTGACTTTGCTGCCGGAACCATCGCCCTTGAAAATAACGCCGGCGCCGACGAAACCAATCCCCGTGACGATCCCTGCGGCGATCCGGTCGGGGTTATTACCATGGATGCGGTCGCCGATGATCTGGGAGAAGATCGTGAAAATCGTAGAACCCAGGCAGATGAGCGTCAGCGTCCGGAACCCGGCCGACTTGCTGCGATATTCCCGCTCGGCGCCGAATATACCGCCGACGAGGGTGGCGATAGCCAGTTTGATGACGATTTCCGGGGGCAGTTCCAGGTTCATAGCTATCCTTTTTTGTTGGGAGGCTGGTTGAAGGTCTTGTTCGCAAGCTGGTTGAAGAAGCCTGCCTTATATTCCTTAAAATAACTGTTGTAATCCTTTTTCACCTGGGCGGCGTAGGTGGTCGAATAGTCCATCAGGCCCTGCTGCCAGTGGGTATCCGCGCCGAAGGCGATCAGTTCGTCCGGGAGGGCGGCGCCCTGCCGACCCGCGCTCCGGAGCATGGCGCTGGCGGTCAGGAAAGCCATATCCTCTACGACGCAGGCAATATCCGAAAAGCGGTCCCGGATTACCAGGAAGTCAATTTTGTCGGCAGTAGGCTGCATTTCCTTGATGACATAGGAGTCGCCGTCGAACTCGGTGACGCTGAGCAGGGCCGGGTTGACGTTCTGCATCCGGTGCTGGACCGCGACCACTCGTTCCGCCTCTGAAGCCCAGGCCGGCTGTGGGGCGGTGAGGAAGGGCCGGAGAGAGGAGGGGGGCGCCTGTTTCATGTCGAGCAGCAGGTGTTTCTTGGTGTCTTTGCTGTTGCGCAGCAAAAAAACGTATCGCTTCACGCCGAGGCTGCCGGTCCCGGCTACGCGGAATGCGGCGTCGATCACCTGGAAGCGGCCCTTTAGCAGCGGATATCGATGGAGCAGCTGGTTGAGATGGGACATCAGGGCCTTGCGCAGCGGCTTTTCAAGCGGAAAAAGGCGGACACGGTCGATCCGGAACTGGAGGGCGCCGTTCTTTCCTTCCTCCGTCCGCTGCCGGACCAATTCCTTCTGTTTGCGCCCGAGGATCTTTTCCAGAAAGGTGCGGACGATACCATTGGCCGTCTCGTGCTCGAGGTATTTGGCCTTTCCTTTGGCCAACGTTTCGGAAAAAACATTCAGGAACAGCTGGGCAGTCTGGGTGGCATCCTTTCGTTTGATGCCGAGGGAATCGAAGCCGGTAAAGATGCTGGTGATCATGCGGACAACTTCCCAGGTGGCAGGGGCGAGGGTGCTTTCGTCAAAATCGTTGAGATCAAAATAAACTAACCTGTTCTCTCCCTTATAGCTGCCGAAGTTCTCCAGGTGGAGATCGCCGCAGATCCAGCTGAGTGGGTAGGCGGGCAGCGCGTTGTTGTGGAACAGGTCTTCGTAAAAGAGATGGCAGGTGCCCCGATAGAACCGGAACGGGTTCTCCGCCATACATTGATACTTGAGAGCGGTGTAGGCAGGTAAGCGGTTGCTGTTAAATTCCTTGATGCGTTCGGCGATGCTCGGCACAGGCGTTCTTTTTTAGAAAGGTAATCAATGTAGATGAATTTGGCAAAGGCCGGGGTCGGACCGAAGAGGTGAAGGAGTTTCATTATCTTGCAGTCTATGCGTCTATTCATCATCATGGCAGGAGTGGTCCTGGCCGCTTCGATGGCCGCTTGCCGGCAGCCGGAGCCGGTAGAGTATTTCGGATTTCAGAATTTGCAGGTTGGCGCCGTGATCGGCGGAAAGACCGATGTATCAGCTCTCGTTAAGCTATACAATCCCAATTCATTCAACCTGAAACTCAAGAGGGCGGAGGCAGACATTGTCGTAAACGGTCAGCACGCCGGACACTCGCTGCTGGATACCACCATTCTTATTCGCGGTAAAGACACCTTCTATGTTCCGGTCACGCTGGAGCTGGACATGCGTGGGCTCTTCAGCAACGCCTTGCAAATGCTGATGGGAAAACGGGAGGCGAATATTGTGGTGGACGGCCGGGTGAAAGTCAAAAAAGGGATGTTCACCTTTAACCGCTCCTTCCACTATGAAGGCAAGCAGGATCTGAACA
>DATMLR010000103.1:0-2364 GCA_035570015.1 Puia sp. | reverse complement strand
GGACGGGGCGGTTGGTGAGTGAGATTGTGGATGAGCGACGGCCGAGCATGGATATTAGTCCTTTTGCTGTGGAGCGATTTGGTTGAAGTGCGCAAACGTTTCCGTAAATAATATCAGGTTGTATGAGTAATCTTTTTAGTTTGCAGGGGAAGACGGCGCTGGTGACGGGCTGTAGTAAGGGGATCGGCCGGGCGATGGCGCTGGCCTTGGCGGAAGCGGGGGCGGATATTATTGGGGTTAGTTCGTCTCTGACGCCAGGCAGTGAGGTGGAGCGGGAGATAGCGGCGATGGGAAGGGGATTCACGGCGTATGCGGCTGATCTGACGGATCGTGCGGCGGTGTATGCGCTGATTGCCGGTGTGCGTGCTTCGGGTACGCCGGTGGACATCCTGGTTAACAATGCAGGGATGATCCTGCGGCAGCCGGCGGCGGCGCATTCGGATGACTACTGGGATCGAGTGATGTCGATCAACCTGGATGCTGCGTTCATCCTGGCGCGGGAACTGGGTCGGGAGATGTTGGCGCGGCGGAGCGGGAAGATCATTTTTACGTGTAGTCTGCTGAGCTTTCAGGGTGGGATTAATGTCGTGGGATATGCGGCCAGCAAAGGGGCGTTAGCCAGCCTGGTCAAGGCGCTGGCGAATGAATGGGCTTCGCAAGGGGTAAATGTAAATGGTATCGCGCCGGGATATATCAGTACGGATAATACAGAGGCGCTGCGGAATGACCCGGTTCGGAGCAAGGCTATATTGGATCGGATACCGGCGGGTCGCTGGGGGGAGCCGGATGACTTTCGGGGGCCGGCGGTTTTTCTGGCGTCAGCGGCTTCGGATTATGTGCATGGGACGATATTGACGGTGGATGGAGGGTGGATGGGAAGATAATTTTATATTATGGAGATACGATTTGGGCATGGCCCTAAAGAGGTCCGGGGGATGACGACAGAGGAATTACGGCAGGCATTCCTTACGGAGCCGTTGATGCAGGCGGACGCCGTTCGGCTGGTTTACACGCACTATGACCGGGTCATCATCGGGGGTGTACAGCCGGTGGGGCAGCGGTTGGCGTTAGAGGCGTATCCGGAATTGAAGGCGGATTTCTTTCTCCAGCGTCGCGAGATCGGGATCATCAATGTCGGTGGGAAGGGCAAGGTCTATGCGGGGAATGCGGAATATGAGCTGGACAAACTGGATTGCCTGTATATCGGCCGGGGGGTGAAGCGGGTCGAGTTTGGAAGTCATCATCCCGGGCATCCGGCGGCCTTTTACTTGCTGTCTGCTCCGGCGCATGCGGACTACCCTGTGCAGCTGATGCCGGGTCAGGAGGCGTTACCGGCGGATGTCGGCTCTGCGGAGACTTCGAATGCCCGGACCATTTATAAATACATCCACGCCGATGGGATTAAAAGCTGTCAACTGGTGATGGGTCTCACGATCCTGAAGACCGGCAGTGTCTGGAATACGATGCCGGCGCATACCCATACCCGGCGGATGGAAGCCTATCTCTATTTCGATGTCCCTGAGCAGCAGCGGGTCTTTCATTTTATGGGCGAGCCGCAGGAGACGAGGCATCTGCTGGTGGCGGACAGGCAGGCCGTGATCTCGCCGCCCTGGTCGATCCATTCGGGCTGTGGAACCAGCAATTATGCTTTTATCTGGGGGATGGCGGGGGAGAATTATACGTATACGGATATGGATGCGGTGGCGATTTCTGAATTGCGGTAGTACGGTTGGACACGCCCTTGTGAATTTATGCGCATTTTTGAATTTTATGCGCACTTGTGATTATATTGAGCACTTTTAATTCTTCTTTCCATGGGTAATCCCACTATCGGCCGGTACCGGTGGACGATCTGCGCCTTGTTGTTTGCCGCTACTACGATCAATTATATCGACCGGCAGGTGATCGGATTGCTGAAGGATACGCTGACGCATGAATTTGGCTGGAATAACACGACGTTTGGGACAATCAACGGCATCTTTCAGTTCTTCTATGCGTTTGGGTTGCTGGGGTTTGGGAGGCTGGTAGACAAGGTGGGGAGCAAGATAGGATATACGATCTCCATCACGATATGGAGTGTTTTCGCGATGGCACATTCGTTGGTACGGAGCACAATGGGGTTCGTGGTCGCCCGTTCCGGGCTGGGTGTCGGCGAGGCGGGAAATTTCCCATCGGCGATAAAAGCAGTGGCGGAGTGGTTTCCCAAGAAAGAGCGGGCGCTGGCGACGGGTATCTTCAATTCGGGCGCCAATATCGGGGCGGTGGTAGCGCCGATCATGGTGCCGTTGCTGCTCAGTTCGTTTGGCTGGCGTATGGCCTTTTTGATCACGGGTTCGCTGGGTTTTATCTGGCTGATCTTCTGGT
>DATMLR010000102.1:0-5793 GCA_035570015.1 Puia sp. | reverse complement strand
GTGTCAAAGGACATCGTAAGCGCCGGCGGAACAGGTCTCGATGTCTTGAAAAACGTACCCAGCGTTAGCGTTGATATCGACGGTAATATTACAATGCGGGGCGCGTCGCCACAGATTATGGTCGACGGCAAGCCTACGACGCTGACGCTTGATGAGATCCCCTCTGATGCGATCGAGAGCATTGAGGTTATCACCAATCCCTCCGCTAAATACGATGCGTCGGGCGGTGGCGCAGGGATTTTGAATATTGTCCTGAAGAAGAACAGAAAACAGGGATACAACGGGAGTATCAGGGCCAACGCGGATAGTCATGGCGCGACGGGTCTGGGCGCCGGTCTCAATTTCAGGGAAAATAAGATCAACTTCTCCGCGGATGTCAATTACAGGACGATCAGGGACTGGATGAGCGGGTCTACTGAAAGAACGACGCTGAACGCTTCGCCGGATACCTATATCGGCGAGCAGGAGTTGGACACGACCAAGGCGTATCTGCTCTTCGGCCGGATTGGTTTGGATTACTTTGTATCCAATCGGACAACCTTGTCCCTGACAGCTTTCGGGATGCAACACGCCGCCCATGCTACGTCCGCGATTTCCATGAACACCGACAGCCTCTATCCCGGCGGGACTGTCTCCCAATATGGGCAGGAGCATATCTCTGCTCCCCATACATTCGCGGGCCACGGGTTAACATTGGGAATGAAACATCTCTTTGCAAAGGATAAGGAGGAATGGACAGCCGATGCCAGCTACTTTTCGGGTAATGCGACCAGCAGCAGCCTGTATGTCACCAATCAATATGGAGATAAGGCGGAAAGCGCCCTTCTCAGCAACCAGCTGCAGAAGATCGTGGGCAGCGGGAACGATCAGAACATCATCCTGCAGACCGACTTCACCGATCCTGTAACAAGTAAGATGACGCTCGAGACCGGCCTCCGGGCCGCTATCCAGGACAGGCTCAACATCAATAACAACTACACCTATGACCCGGACTCGGCCGCCTATCTGCTGATACCATCGGCTGCCAGCAATTACAAAAGCACGAGCGAGGTGTACGCCGCCTATGCAACGCTTAGCAGCAGCATCGGGAAGTTTACCTACAAGGTCGGTCTAAGGGCAGAGAGCTCCAGATACAACGGCACCCTGTTGAATACCGGGCAGTCCTTTGGGAACCAGTATCCCATCAGCCTTTTCCCGTCGCTGTTCTTCAGTCAGAAGCTCGGCGACGACCAGGAACTGCAGCTGAGCTATACGCGTAGGGTGAACAGGCCCAACTTCTTCCAGCTGGTGCCTTATACGGATTCATCGAACAAGCTGAACATCACTCGTGGTAATCCCGATCTCGTGCCGGAGTTCACGCAATCCGTCGAGCTATCTTATCTGAAGAACTTCCCGGGCAGGAACACGGTGATGGGATCGGTCTACTATAAATATACAAACCACCTGATCACGAACTATATCGTCGAAGATACAGATTATGCCACCGGTGCCACAACCCTGATCAATACCTTTGTCAATGCAAATTCCAGCAGTTCGGTGGGTGCGGAACTGACGACACAGAACACGCTGACGAAATGGTGGGACCTCTCGGCCAACGTCAATGTCTACCACTCGGAGATCAATGCCAGCAATGAATCGGGCATCTCGCAGCAGGCGATGTGGAGCTGGTTTGGTAAAGCCAGTACGAATTTCAGGCTGCCTTCGGGTTTTGCGTTGCAGGTGTCTGGTATGTATCAGTCGAAAACCAATCTCCCTGTGAACACCAACAGCAACCAGCCTGGGCCGCCCGGCATCATGTCGCAGAATGCTTCGCAGGGTTATATCAGGCCGTTTTACGAAGCGGACCTGGGCCTGAAGAAAACCTTATTGAACAACAAGATCACGCTTATGCTGTCCTTCAACGACATCTTTAAGAGCAGGATCCAGGACCAATACTCGTACAGCGAATACTTTGTTCAGGACAACCGCAGGATCCGCAACCCGCAGCTGCTGAGGTTCAACTTTACTTATAATTTCGGAAAGGTGGACGCCAGCCTGTTCCACCGGAAGAACAACAATGTGGCAAGTGATAGCGAATAATGTCCTATATTTAAAGCAACCGATGAGCGAATCAAGGCAACCGAAGACCGGAATATGGTATAGCCGGAGGTGGATGATCATCCTCACGCATGTCGCCGTCTGGGTGATCGTTCTGGCCTTGCCGTATCTTCTGAACAGTCATCACGACGACCCCCGGCCGCAGCAAGCGGGGCATTATGAAAGGGAATTCTTTTACCTGAGCTTCTTTACGAATTTCCTGTGGCCCTCGGCGTTTTACCTGAATGCCTATGTACTGACACCGAAACTGTTCGTAAGAAAGAAATACGCAGCCTATGTAGCGTTGCTGGTGCTGCTTTTCGCGGCCATCATGTCGATCGACGCCTTTTTGTTCATAGTTGTTTTTGACATCCCGCATTTCAACTTGCTGAGGGGCAGCATCTTCCACCTGTCCACCTTTGTCCTTGCCATCGCGATCAGCACCGCTTTCCGCCTGGTGAAGGACAGGATGGCCGCGGACAGGGCCGCGCAGCAGAAGCAGCAAGAGAACCTGAAGACCGAACTGTCTTTTTTGCGAAGCCAGATCAATCCACATTTCATCTTCAATATCCTGAACAACCTGGTGGCTTTGGAGAGGATGAAGTCGCCCGAGCTTGGGCCAACGATCCTGAAGCTATCTTCACTCATGCAATACATGCTCTATGAAACGGATGAGGGCAAGGTGCCCTTGTCAATGGAAGTGGAATATCTGGGAAGTTATATCGATCTGCAGCGGCAGCGCTTTGGAGAAAAGGTGCCGATTTGCGTTTCGCTCAAGACCCCGCCGGACGGGTTCTATGAGATCGAGCCCATGCTGCTGATCCCTTTTGTGGAAAATGCCTTTAAGCATGGGATCGGGTTGATCGAACAGCCGGCGATATACATCGACCTCCATGTGCAGGCCGGCGTGTTGTTCTTTCAGGTGAAGAATAAATACAATGCCGCATCGCCGGAGGTGAAAGATAAGGGTTCAGGGATCGGCCTCACCAACGTGAAGCGGAGACTGAACCTGCTGTATGGACGGCAGCAAAAGTTGAATATCAACCGGGACCAGGATTGGTTTACGGTGTCGCTGGAACTAAATCTACATTGATGCTAAACTGTATCGCCGTAGACGACGAACCGCTTGCATTGAGCCTGTTGGTGGATTATATCAGCAAGATCCCGTATTTGCGATTGGAAGCTACCTGCGGCGACGGTTTTGAGGCGGTGAAGGCGCTGCAGGAAAAGGAGATTGACCTGATGTTCGTAGATATCCAGATGCCCGGTCTCACCGGGCTTCAACTGATCCAAAGCCTCGCCCGAAGGCCGATGGTCATCATTGTCACCGCCTATAAGAAATTCGCGCCGGAAGGGTTCGACCTGGATGTGGTGGACTATCTCATCAAACCCGTCGGCCTCGACCGGTTCATGAAGGCCTGCAACAAGGCACAGGAACTTTACGACCTTCGGACCAGCGCGAGTGGAGGCTCCGCCACGGGCGCGGGTTCAGGTTCCGGCGCAACCCCGGGAACTCTCAATACCCCGGAATTCTTTTTTGTAAATGCAGACTATAGTCTCGTGAAAGTGATGTTCGTCGATATCATCTGGATCGAAGGATCGGGCGACTACGTCAAGATCCACCTGAAGAGTTCGCCCAAGCCGCTCCTTGTTCGAACCAGCGCCAAAACCCTGGAATCGGAGCTGCCACCCGACCGCTTCCTCCGGATTCATAAATCCTATATCGTCTCCATCGCCAGCATCACCGCCATCCGAAAAAACAGTCTCTTCATCGGTGAGCTGGAATTGCCGATAGGGGAGACCTATCGCGATACGCTTCGCCAGCTGACCGGGCGGGATCTGTAATGTCAAAATTTCATCTCCGTCGCGCCTTAGTTGGTCACATCTTCAACTCACCCCAGCCGGTACGGTATTCACGTTTGATAAATTGATTTGCCGGCTCGTAATTCGTTACTCTCATATTAGCGCCATCCCATTGAAGGGCTTTATACCTGCCACTAAATTGCAATCCCTCCATAGGGCCGTATACCGGGTCGTTGCGCTTTATCTTCTCCTGGATATCAAAAGTGCGCAAAAGCAGGTTACCCATCAGCACGGTTTCAGAAAGTGGTCCGGCATACCCGACAAACGGCGAGTCAACTTCCATCTTACCATAGCCTGCTATCGAAGCATCGATCCATTGCCACCAGTGGCCATCCATATCGCCTTCCACCCGAGGGTATTTTTTAGGCACATTCACATCCTTATTCAATGATAGGGGCAGCAAGCGCGGGTGGCTACCGCCCCAGCCGCAACTTACTTTACCTTTCGTTCCGATAAACAAGGTGCATCCTTCAAAATCATTTTCGGCAGGTATATCACCTAAGGCCAAATTTTGGTTCACATCAGGGTCAAGCTCGGTGAGCCGCTCAGGCGTAATACCGCCATCCATCCAGTACAAGTCCAGGTCCCTGCCATTTTGCTGTTTGAATTTGAATTTGAGCGAACTGGATACCGGCCCGCTTTCAGGGTAAATACCTTCTTTGAAAATACCTTGATAAACCGTGCTGGCACTCCCCGATACTTCTGTAGGGTAGCCCAGGCCGAGCAACTTGAATGCGGGACCCATAATATGGCAGCCCATATCGCCTAATGCACCGGTCCCAAAAGCCCACCATCCGCGCCAGTTAAAGGGTACCAGGTTGTCAATATAATTGGTCTCCTTCGCGGTACCCAACCATAAGTCCCAGTTTAGCTCTTTCGGTATTGCCGGACCGGTTTTTGGCCACGAAATGCCCTGCGGCCATACGGGTCGGTCGGTCCAACAGTAGACTTTTACTATATCTCCTATCAGCCCGGCCTCAAACCATTCCCGCAGGGTACGCATACCCTCGCAGGATGCGCCCTGGTCTCCCATCTGGGTAACTACTTTGTAATTTTCTGAAGCCAGGGTTAGTATCCGGGCCTCGTAAATGTCATGCGTAAGGGGTTTTTGCAAATAGAGATGTTTGTTCAGCTGCATCGCGCTTAAGCCGACAATCGCATGATTGTGGTCCGGGATCGCAACCGTAACCGCGTCAAAATGTTTGCTTTCCTTGTCGAACATTTCCCGCCAGTCGTGATAGAATGGCGCATTGGGGAACTCCTTCCGCCGCGGGGCCGCCTTTCGCTCATCGACGTCGCAGAGAAAAGCCATGACCGCATTCTTCTTTGGGTTTCTCATATGCGTATGAATGTCGTTCTCGGCCTCGCCCCCGCATCCCACCGCCGCGATATACAGTTTGTCGCTCGGCGCGACGAATCCACGTCCGAGCACATGCCGCGGGACAATATAGAATCCGGCGGCGGTCATCGCAGCCTTTTGTACAAAGGCGCGCCTACTGAGGCCCTTTCGGAGATTGGTCTTTCGCATGGGGATTGATTATTTTTTGCCCAGCGGCTTCATTGCCACTTCTTTGAAATAAACGACATCGTTGTCGCTGTGATTCTGCAACCCGATCCATCCCGTGTTCGGACGAAGCCCCCGCTGAGGTTCGAAGTCGAACTTCCGGGCAGGCACCGGTTGACCTTCGGTATAGTCCGTGACCTTCTGACCGTTGACATAGACGATGGTCCGCGGTCCGTCCAGCGTGATGTCCATGGTGTTCCATTCCGGCCCCGCCTTCCCTGGCTTTGCCAGCGGTTTGGTCAGCGAATACAATGTCCCCGTAATATGATATTCATCCTCATTGGAGGTTT
>DATMLR010000101.1:0-5505 GCA_035570015.1 Puia sp. | reverse complement strand
AAGAACTTGCGGAGCTCCGAACCACTGGCGGCGGTCCGGTTGTTCACGGCTATTTATTCCAACCCAGCCCTCAACTGGGACAAGGTCAGCTGGCTCCGCGAACAGACCCGGCTGCCGATCCTCATCAAAGGCATCCTCCGCGCCGATGATGCCCTGCAGGCCGCCAAATCCGGTGCAAACGGGATCATCGTATCCAATCACGGCGGTCGGCAGGTTGACGGGGCCACGCCCACGCTCCATGCGTTGCACGAGATCCGAAGCGCGCTCCCAAAACCATTTCCTATTTTGTTGGACAGCGGGATTCGCAGCGGAAGCGATTGCTTCAAGGCGATCGCGATGGGCGCCGATGCGGTCCTTCTCGGTCGTCCTTACGCCTACGGACTGGCGATTGCCCGCCGGCAGGGCGTCCATGATGTCATCCTGAACTTGCTTAGCGATTTTGAGCTGACCGCAAGGCTTGCCGGCTGCCGCAACCTCGCCGAGATCAACGAAGAGATGATTATAACAAATCATTAAGCAGCGATTCCCCGCGTTGCGGAATCATCCTATTGTTACGCACACAACATTTTCTACTATGCTACAGAACCGGGTCGACCCCAAAGGCGACCTTATCAAGACAACTGCGCGCGGCGCCTGGATGGGGAATCGCGGCGTCATCCACGACGAGCATCAGCGGATCGTTCGTCCGTTCAAGCTCAAGGCCTGGCTGATCTGCCTTCTCGATTTCAAGGGGCGACGCCGGCAAGTGATGACACCGAACCGCTATACCGAACTCTTCTTCCTGGACGAAGCCATCGCCTTTTCTGCGGGTCACCGGCCTTGCGCAGAATGCCGCCGCAAAGCATTCAACCGCTTCAAGCACTTTTGGCTGGAAGCCAATCCCGGCTATGGTTACAATGAAAAAACCCCGATCTGGAAGATCGACGAAGTGCTGCACAAGGAGCGGATCAACCGGAGTGGCGCCAAAATCACGTTCACGGAATCGGTCAGCCGCCTCCCGGCCGGGTCCCTCATCCTGCACAGCGACGAGCCCTATCTTTTCGCGGACCGGCTTTTCTTTCGCTGGACCCCGGACGGATATGACGACGATGGGATCAACCTCCGCGAAGTAGACACGGTAGAGGTCCTTACCCCCCGATCTGTGGTCAATTCCTTCAGGGCCGGTTACAAACCCCAAATGGCCATCACCGTCCACCCTGCTCCCTGATGAATTCTTCCAGCGCGACCGCATCATTGTGCTGCTTATCCCGGGCTCCAAACAAAAGGGTCACCGTCTTATGCGTGTGAATGTCGTTCACCAGTTCAGCAAATGCAGCTGATCCGCGAAGTTCCCCGCGATACCTGGTGCAAAAGGAAGCCCACTTTTCCGGCTCATGATTGAACCACTTTCGCAAATCTGTCGACGGCGCGACTTCCTTCAACCATTTATCGACATGCGCTTTTTCCTTACTCAGTCCTCGCGGCCATAACCGATCGATCAGGATCCGGTAGCCGTCGCTGTTGGCGGCAGGTTCGTATACTCTTTTTATCTGACAGGTACTCATATTCAATCCTGGTTACCGATCCGGCTGATCACCTCATTCGCGCAAGTCCCGCTTCAGTACAAGCCTCCAGCGGACAGCTCGCTTTTTCCCATGCTTGCCGGTATAATTCACCGGCCGCCATGAGATCGCCGGCATGTTCTATCTCGATGCCGTTCGCGCAAAGCTGAACGACAGGGTTGTTCGGATCATATAGCATACCACAAAATAATTAAATTTTATTTGCTAAATTCCCTATTCAAACCCGTTATACCGTGAAGGGCTTTTTGGAATAGACTATGTTGGCCAATAATCTGGACGATCTACTGCCTTCCGGCGCCGCCACTACCCCTCAGCTGCGGGAAGCGGCGAAGGCATGGGCGGCCCGCAACAGGACACTCGCGGCAAAAGAGTTAAGATCAGTGATCACTTCCCTCATCCGGGACCGGTCTGCGTTAAGGAAAACCATGGCCGGTATCCTGCTGGGTTATATGCCGGTCCAGCGCCGCCAACTTAACCCTGGACTCTACGATGACTGGCTGGAACACACCGAAGGCTGGGCAGCCGTCGATGCGATCTGCTACAATAATTTCACCGCCGCAGAAATGCTGGAGAATTTCGGGCCCTGGAAAGTCTTGATCACCCAACTGGCCCGATCCGACAACCCCAATAGCGCCGCGGCGCTATTGTCCTGCTGACCAAACCCGTCAAACAATCTGCCGACCCGCGGCTGAGCAGCCTGGCCTTCGGCCTAATCGACACTTTATGCGAAGAGAAAGACATTCTCATCACCAAAGCCATCTCCTGGCTGCTGCGCCACCTCACTACGCACCATGCCCCGGCCGTCCGGCAATACCTCAACGCCAACAGAAACAAGCTCCCCGCCATTGCCATCCGCGAAACCACCCACAAACTCCAACACGGAACCAAATCGCCCCCAAAAAGATCGCCCCAGGTTAGGATAAAGTAATATACCGGCAATCAGAAAATCGTACATTTGGACGTTATAGGATCAGCTGCGCTTGATTATCACCGCGGTACATAAATGGCAATTTGTATGAGCGACGTCTACAACAAGGATCTGGGTACCAAACAAAAAGCGCTTGCCATCAATCTCGACCCCAAAGTCTACGGTTCTTTTACGGAAACAGGAGCCGGGCAGGATGTGGCTGCATACTTTTTCAAGGCCGGCGCCTCCTCCGGCACCATCGCTAAAACCATGTCCGCCTATGATATGACCTTTTCCGATGCCATCTATGGCGTCCAACCCGGCCGCCGCTATGTAAGCGAGGCCCGGCTTAATGCCATGCTGGAGAAGGAATATGGACTGCTCATCGAAAGGCTCGCCGAGAAACGCGGCGACCAGACCACCTTTTTCGCGTTTGCCGATACCGTCTCAGCTCTCAACTACCACAAGACCAATGAAGGCCATGGCTGGATGGGCGTCCGCTTCCAGCTCGAACCGGGCGGAGCGTATAACGACGTTATCATTCACATCAAACTGCTCGACAACGATGGGGTCATGCAACAGAACTCCGTTGGTGTCCTTGGCGTCAATCTCCTATACGCTTGCTTTTATTATCACGCTCATCCCAATATCTTTCTCCTGTCGCTGATGGACAATCTCGCCAAGGATGCGCTGCAGATTGACATGATCCGCTTTGAAGGCCCTGACTTTACCACCGTCGACAACCGGCTGATGAGCCTGCACCTCGTCAAATACGGATTCTCAGACACCGCACTCTTTGGACCCGACGGTAAGAACCAGCAGCCTTCCGAAGTCCTTCACAAAAAGCATATCGTTGTCGTCCGCGGCCGCTTCCGCCCCGTCATCAACGTCCACATGGATATGCTCCACACCGGGCTTAAGCAATTTCTCCAGGAGCCTGACGTCGACCACGAGAATGTTGTCGTGATCACCGAGCTGACCCTCCAAGCCCTTCAGGAACGGGATGCCGACCCAACCGCCGAGATCGATGAGAAAGATTTTCTGGACCGGGTCGATATCCTTTGCGCGCTTGGTCAAACCGTCCTGATCTCCGATTTTCACGAGTACTATAAGCTGGTCGCCTATCTCTCCCGGATCACCAAACTTAAAATGGGTGTTGTCCTCGGCTACCCGAACCTCGAATACATCTTCGCTGAAGAACACTATCATGATCTTCCCGGTGGAATCCTCGAATCCTTCGCTACCCTCTTCAGCCGGAATGTCAAGCTCTTCGTCTATCCGACCTTACGAAACGGCATCATCTATAATTGTCTGCGGTTCAATCCGCCGTCCCATCTCGTGGACCTCTACCGATACCTGATCGCCAACGACAAGATCGAAGATATCAGGCACTACGAAGAGCGAAACTTGCAGATCCAGACCGACAAGGTCCTGCAGATGATCAAACACAACGATACTGGATGGGAGCAATACGTACCGGCCGAAGTGGCGGCCATGATTAAAGAAAGATGCTTGTTTGGATTTGTCTGCGAGCCGAAGCCGGTAACCCCGCCTGTCCCATAGGCAATCGATCAACCGGCTACTTATCAAACTTAGAAGAGAGCGGATAACGCAAATGATGACAATCGGTCATATCGACATCGACCTTGCCGACCGAGACCGGGCTTTCGACACGCACCGCGATATGATTGGGGTCGTCCGTCACCCAAACTGTCATCTTCTCGCCGCCTTCGAACATATTCCCTTTCACCAGGAGCGGTTTGAACTTGATTGTGTTGAACTTACCGTATTTTGTCCGGATGATTGCTTTTCCGAGATACCGAATATGCATGTGATAGACTCGGCGGTCGAGGAACATGTCGAACGGGATCGTATCGTTCGGTTGATATTTTGAAAAATCGATGTTGCGCGCATAGAAGATGGCGCTGACCACATCCTGCACGCAGCTTGGCACCGTATAAGTTCCGGAGTTCGTAATGGCGGTATTGGTCGCTTTGTAAAAGGAAACATTCTCGAAGGTCTTATATCCGCCTTCATTCACATTCCGGATAAATTTATAGGGCTGGAGCGTAGAGGTATCGATATAGGTTTCGTATTTATCCCGAACTTTGAAGAACATGTCATGCGTACTCTTGCCTTCCGCCACTACGTGATAGACATTTTTGCCTTGAAATTTCTCGAGTGTAGTGTTGAAAGTAGCCTCACCACCATTCAGCGGTACGCCCGCCAGCACATAGGAAACCCGATAGGTGAGCTGCTCGCCGGGGCTGAAGGCCGTATTCCGGATATTGCCGCAGAACTCGCTGCCCGGATCCTCTTTAACGGGCACCCCTCGTCCCTGCCTGACCGTCATGCCGCCGGACGGGTATCCATCCCGGGAAACCGAAGGGACCGCCGCCGTCAGCAGCGCCATACAAGCGGTGATCAATACTCTCATATCTCCCAATATACAACAGTTGTGCCAGCCCTCAAAGCACTTTAACTCAACCTTCACGTAGCAGCAATTTGATGTAAATTCGCAAATAGTATCTTATCAAAATCGTAAGATGGCGCCAGATCAAGCGGATGTTCTTCTCCAGCAATTTAATAAAACCCTCCAGCAGTGGGTCGTCTGGCTGGACGATTATTCCTTCGCGACGCTCCTTCGCAAGCCACGGCCCGGCAGCTGGTCCCTTGGCCAGATGTATATGCATTTGCTTGTCAGTACTGAGCACTTCATCAACCAGGCAAAGCTGGCCGCCGCCACCGGCGATAACCGCGAGGAGCTGATGCACGAGCACGCCCGGCGGATGTTCGACCGCAATTCTTTCCCGCCAGGGATCCTGGAAGGCCCTGACAATGACAGTAATACTCCCCAACCCGTTACTAAAGAAGCCATCGCCGTCCGGCTGGTCCGTATAAAAGATGATATCAACAGCGAAACGGTTGCAGCTGCCCTGACGGGTTCCGGCGGCAAGACCCGGCATCCAGGACTCCTCTATTTTTCCGCCCCGGAATGGCTGCAATTCGCCGAGATGCATCTGCGTCACCATTTCC